>DFIE01000027.1:3197-16117 GCA_002372735.1 Clostridiales bacterium UBA3705 | reverse complement strand
AGCACCACCTGGGCGGCCAGGGCGTTCTCGAAACCGGTGATGATCATGCCGGTAAAGGTAGCGGAAACCATGAGCAGGAGAAGCCAGGGGATCCTCTGCTTGAAGAGGTCGAAAGGCGACGACTTCAGATAGGTCTTGCTGCCGGACGGCGTCATACCAGCCATGATCTCGATATCTTCCGTGGCCTCTTCTTCGATGACGTCCATCGCGTCGTCGAAGGTGATGATACCGACCAGGCGGCTTTCGGCGTCCACCACGGGCAGAGCCATGAAGTTGTACTTTGAGAACATCTGGGCGACCTCTTCCTGGTCGTCGTGGGTGTTCACCGAGATGACCTGGTGGTGCATGATAGACTCGATGGTCTGGTCGTCGTCCTCGCACAGCAGCAGATCCTTCACCGTAACCACGCCGATCAGGGTGCGGTCCTTGGTGACGTAGCAGGTATAGATGGTTTCTTTGTCGATGCCGGTGCGCCGGATCCGGGTGATGGCCTCGGCCACGGTCATTTTCGGCCGCAGGGAGACGTACTCGGTGGTCATGATGGAGCCGGCGGAGCTCTCGGGGTAGCGCAGGATCTCGTTGATGGACTTGCGCATCTCGGGGTCGGCCTGGCTGAGAATCCGCCGTACCACGGTGGCGGGCATTTCCTCGATGATGTCCACGGCGTCGTCAACGAACAGCTCGTCGATGACCTCCTTCAGCTCAGAGTCGGAAAAGCCGCGGATCAGCAGCTCCTGGGCGTCGGGGTCCATTTCAACGAAGACGTCGGCGGCCAGCTCTTTGGGCAGCAGCCGGTAGAGCAAGGGCAGCCGGTCCTCCTCCATCTCGTCAAAGATGGCGGCAATGTCAGAGGGGTTCATGGTGACAAGAATGTCACGCAGGGTGGAATACTTTTTTTCACCAAGGAGCTTGCGCAGGGTAGTCTCCATGATGATGGTGTGTTCTGCCATAGGGGTACCTCCTGTTCCGATTTTGGTTAGGCGGGGAACAGTCGACGCACACCGGGCTCAAAGCGGGGAAGCGGCACCCATGGAACGCCGGGGGGCCGGTTCCGGGCAACTTCGACCCGGATATGTGCCGCTGCTACTGCCTGCGTCCATGGAATTTCACATCCTTTTTGTCAAAGTATTGATGGCAAACGGGTGACAAGCCCGTTCAGGTTATTTTAACCGAAATCGCCGTTTTTGTCAAGGCGAAACTGCCGCGGCCGGGCCCATTCCTGCCCGGGGCGCATCTGACAAAATTCACAAATCTGTTACAGAAATTTTGCCGACATTGACGAAAAAAACCGGCGGCCCCGGTTTTCAAAATCTTCGGGTGGAATTTCCGGCGGCGATATGCTAAAATACAGGTAACTTTATAAGTATCTCTATACCCGGCGGGGGGCAGGGGACTGTAAAGAAAACAAAAAGGAGGATTTGCTTATGAGAAAGCACTTCTCGAGAGCCCTGGCGGCCCTTCTGGTCCTGGCCATGGTTCTCACCATGCTGCCGGCCACGGCACTGGCCGTTGAATCTGGCGATTCTGCCACGTTTATCAACGGTCTTCCGGCCGACGGCAGCTACGGCGTCCTGTATAACATCGACGGCTACGTCATGGGCTTCGACCTTGCCGACGGCAAAGCCCCGGCCAAAGCCGCCACCGCTGACAACAGCGGCATCAAAAGCCTGCCCGACGGCACTGCTGTGGTCAAGTTCATCAAGACCGGCAGCGACTACTTCCTGACCCTTGGCGGCAAGTATCTCACCGTCAAGGACATCGGCAGCGCCAAGGAGCAGATGGTGCTCACCGACCAGGTGGAAACCGGCTCCAAGTGGACCATTATGGACGACCAGGCCGGAAAGGCCGGCTGGTACAACATCAAAAACGCCGAGTACAAGTACAACGGCAGCGCAGATGTGTACCTGGAGCAGTACCGCGGCTCCCAGATCAGCCCCTACAGCTACTACAAGACCGACAAGACCGGCGCTGACCAGACGAACCTCTATCAGTTCAAGATTGCCTCTACCGCCGCCGATGAGGACGGCCGTGTGGGCGAGATTGTGGCTGCCGGCGCCCTGCCCGTGAACGGCAAGTACGTGATTTACAACCGCTACGCCCGGGCGGTCTTCGGCCAGCCCACCGGGGCGGACGTGGCAGCCCCTGCGCTGCTGGCTGCCGCTGCCAAGGTAAAGAGTAACGATACCCTGGCCTACGAGGACATTGCCGACGGCGGCCTCATTTTCAACGTCACCGTGGACAATTCCGGCGCAGAGCCCATCTACACCTTTGAGAACAACGGCAAGTATCTGGCCATGCCGGAGAACACCACCGACGAGAACGGCAAGGTCAACAACGACGAGACCCTGCTGCTCATCGAAAAGCCCGAGGACGAAAAGCTGGGCTACATCCAGTGGACTCTGACCGAGATTGCCGGCGGCTATGTCATGTACAACGTGGCCGCCAATTACGGAGGCAGCAGGTGCTGCGTAGAGTTCTTCGACGACGTATTCAGCGGCTGGACCTTCAAGAGCGGCACCCCGGAGCTCTTCTCCATGAACTTCTATCCCATGCAGGATAAGGACGGCCAGGGCTATGTAGTGAACCCCAGCGTAGAGCTGAAGAAGCCCGATCCCGCCATCGGCTCCGACTGCGCTGTGGAATTCACCATTCGCGACGTCAGCGAGCCCACCGAGATCACTGCCTCCTACCGGGTGGACAGCAAGGCCTTCCAGAACGTTGCGCCCACCATGGAGATCCGGAAGGGCAGCTTTACCGTTCCCGCAGCGGCCCTGGAGGGCGGCAAGAAGCTGACGATCCGGATTGCGGTCACCGACGCCCTGGGCAAGAGCTACAGCGCCGACCTGACCGTGGACATCCGTGACGAGCCCCTGATTCTCACCAACCTCCCCGCGGCCAACTCCGCCACCGGCGATCAGACCCGGCCCGAGATTGCCGTGACCTACGCCAACGTGGGCGAGGGCGCCAGGTTTGAGATGCTGCTGGACGAGACCAAGGTGGATGCCGCGGCTGCGGAGGGCAAGCTGTCCTACACCCCCGCGTCTGAGCTGGCCCAGGGCAAGCACACTGTTGCCGTCACCATCACTCGCGCCGACGGCAAGTCCGTCAACAAGACCTGGAACTTCTTTGTGGGCGAGGGCGGCGAAACCCTGTACTTCGGCCAGATCCACGCCCACACCGCCGAGTATTCCGACGGCGCCGGCACCCTGGAGGATGCCTATGAGCATGCCCAGGGCGTGGATGATATGGACTTCATCATCGTCACCGACCACTCCAACTACTTTGATACCACCTCCACCGCCACCACCTCCAGCTACTACAATCTGGATTCCCTGCTGAAGACCCTTGATGCCTCCACCACCAAGTGGGAGGAGGCCCGGGCCACTGCCAAGGAGTACAACGAGAAGTACGACGACTTCCTGTGCATGTACGGCTACGAGATGACCTGGTCCGGCGGCCCCGGCCACACCAACACCTTTAATACCTACGGTGTGGTTTCCAGAAACAACAAGGCCCTGAACGACAAGGCCAGCTATGCCGGCATGCTGCTGTACAACGACCTGATGGCCAACGCAGAAAAGGGCCTGGATGTTGACGGCGCAGAGGCCAAGACCACCCGCGACGGCGCGGAGGTCACCGGCGTCAACGCCACCAAGTACATCCCCTTTGACGAGGCCGGCAACCCTGTGCCCGTGGTTTCCCAGTTCAACCACCCCGGCAAGACCTTCGGCAACTTCGGCAACTTTATGGGCTACACCGCCCGGCGCGACGACGTGCTGAACCTGGTTGAGGTCGGCAACGGCGAGGGCAAGGTGGGCGGCTCCAGCTACTTCCCCTCCTACGAGCAGTACGACATGGCCCTGGCCATGGGCTGGCACGTGGGCCCCACCAACAACCAGGACAACCACAAGGGCAATTGGGGTGATTCCAACACCTGCCGCGACGTCGTTCTCACCGACGACTTCTCTGAGATCGGCATTTACCGCGCCCTGGATGCCCGCCGCATTTACTCCACCGAGGACCAGAACCTGGAGATCTACTACGAGCTCGAGGCCAACGGCGAAACCTATCAGCTGGGCGACATCGCCCCCATCGACGAGGACAACCAGCCTGACCAGGTCACCTTCATGCTGAACATCAGCGAGCCCGACAACGAAAAAATCGACAAGGTACAGATCATCGGCGAGGGTGCCTCTGTGCTGAAGGAATTCAGCGTTGACGCCAGGGAGTTCAGAGAGAACTACACCTTCAACACCAAGGATGCAGAGGGCAAGCTGCTTTCCGGCTACTTCTACATCAAGGTCGTTGAGGACGACGGCGACATTGCAGTTACCGCCCCCATCTGGATCCAGGAATCCGTGCCTGTGGCCGCCGAGCTGGAGACCAGCGCCGCCGTGGCCGCCCAGGGCGTGGAGGAGAACATCATCGCCACCCTGACCAACGGCTCCGAAACCGAGCCCGTCACCCTCAAGGCCTGGACCGTCACCGCCGACGGCGTGGTGGTCAAGGCGGAGACCGACCTGAACAAGGAAGTGGCCCCCGGCAGCAATGAGGTTCTCACCGTTCCCTACACCCCCGCTACCACCGATCCCTCCGCAACCAAGACCTATACCATCACCGTCAGCTTTACCTTTGAATTCAAGGGCAAGACCCAGACCTTCCAGAAGGAGATCACCGAGACCTCCTATCCGCCCGAGCTCATGACCTACATTGGTCTGGACAAGGGCCACACCAACTTCTACGTCTCCGGTGACTACGCCGGCAACGAGGGCTCCTTCATCCAAATCTGCGCCGAGCGCGGCATCATCTGCGAGTACATTGAAGCCGGCAAGATGACCAAGGAGAACCTGGCCAAATACAAGGCCGTGGTGCTCACCGTGCCCAGAGTCAGTGATTCCGTTGCTCCCACCGTCTGGACTGCCGAGGAGCTGGACGCGCTGAAGGACTACGCTGACAACGGCGGCAACATCATCAACCTGTCCAAGTCTGACCGCTACGACTACACCGAGCCCGGCGAGGGCGACCAGTTTGACACCTACAAGTACGCCTCCGCCAACCTGTCCAACCTGGTCAACGAGGCCATCGGCGCCAAGACCCGGTTTGTCCGCGGCATCGTGGTAGACAACGACAAGAAGGCCAACGAGGCCTACCGCATCAACTTTGCCGGCAAGGGCCTGGTGGGCAGCCACCTGTTCACCACCGGCATCTTCGCCTCCTCCAATGGCGAGTACCAGTTCTACAACGGCACCGGCATTGTCACCCTGCCCGGCGAGGAGGCCAACGTCACCACCCTGATCGCCCCCTATCCCAGCACCTGGATCTCCTGCTACAAGGGCTATCCCGGCCACCCCGGCAACTACTTCACCGGCTCCTCCTTCGAGCCCAGCTACGAGGAGGAGGGTACCGTCATGGCCAAGAAGGACGAGTTCTCCCTGGTGACCTATGAGGATCTGGCCGGCGGCGGCTTCCTGGTGTGCGCCGGCGCCTGCTTCATCTCCAACTACGACCTGAAGGTCGGCACCCCCGCCAATGAGCAGTACGAGAACTACGGCCTGGTCTGCAACATCCTGGACTACATCAAGAACGGCGATGCTGCCGAGACCATCACCCCCATTGCCGACGTCCACAAGGGCAAGGAGGAGCAGCAGTTCACCATCCGCGGCTGGGTCACCTCCAACGCCTCCGACTACGACAAGGATACCGCCTTCTTCGACTGCATTTACATCCAGGACGAGACCCGGGGCATCAACGCCTTCCCGGTCTCCGGCTACTACTACATCGGCGAAGAGGTGGAGGCCCACGGCGCCGTGACCTACTACTGCGGCGAAATTGAGCTGAACCTCAGCCCCGATTACGACGGCTCCATCAAGGTCGTTTCCAACGACCTGAACGTTCTTGCTCCCAAGCCCGTCACCTGCGCCCAGGCCATGAGCGACGACAACATCGGCAACCTGATGCAGGTTGAGGGCAAAATCACCGAAATCCATGAGACCGCCGGCGTGGTGGATAAGATCTACGTGGACGACGGCTCCGGCGAGCAGGCCCTGCTGTTCATCAACTCCTACATCCAAAAGGGCTCCACCGCCCTGGCCGATGCCAAGGTCGGCATGATGTGCAAGGGCGTGGGCATCGGCTCCCGGGACGTGGACGAGAACAGCGGCGGCGCAGACGGCGCCGTGGGCGACTTGGATCCCAGCCTGTACATCAAGCGTCTGCGTGTGCGCGCCCGGGATGAGATTCTTGTCTACGAGGATCCCTGCGCGCAGTATGAGGACGTGAACCGCAAGTCCTGGTACCACGAGGGCATCGACTATGTGGTGAAAAACGGCATTATGAACGGTATGAGCCCCACCACCTTTGCCCCCAACAACACCCTGACCCGCGGCATGGTGGTTACCATTCTCTACCGGCTGGCCGGCTCGCCCGCAACCACCGGCAGCAACCCCTTCACCGACGTCGATCTCAATCGCTACTTTGGCACTCCCGTGCTCTGGGCAGTGCAGAACGAAATCACCAACGGCAAGTCTGCCACCAGCTTTGACCCCAACGGCTCTGTCACCCGCGAGCAGCTTGCCACCTTCATCTGGCGCTTTGCCCGCAACCAGGGCTATGATGTCTCCGCCCGGAAGGATCTCTCCTCCTTCCCCGACCAGGCGGACGTCAGCAACTTTGCCAAGGAGCCCATGCAGTGGGCTGTGGCTGTGGGCCTGATCGGCGGTGTGGCCGTAAGCGGCGTTGACTATCTCAAGCCCCGGGATAACACCACCCGTGCCCAAGTTGCCACCATTCTTTTCCGCTTCTCCAAGATGGACGTGGACAATCTCAACGACCTGGTCATCCTCTACACCAACGACGTCCACTGCGGCATTGACAACACCGAAGAGAGCTTCGGCTATGCCGGCCTGGCTGCCTACAAGACCCAGATGGAAAAGACCCACAATCACGTGGGCCTGGTGGATGCCGGCGACTTCATCCAGGGCGAGGCCATCGGCTCTCTGTCCAAGGGCGAGAGCATCATCAAGATCATGAACAAGGTGGGCTACGAGGCCGCCACCCTGGGCAACCACGAGTTTGACTACGGCGTGGATAACATCCTCAAGCTGGTCAAGCAGGCAGCCTTTGACATCGTCACCTGCAACTGGATCTACACCGGCCCCGAGGGCAATGAGAACGCCGTGGACCTGGACGGCTACAAGCTGGTCAGCTACGGCGATGTGAAGGTGGCCTATGTGGGCATCACCACCCCGGAGTCCCTGGTAAAGTCCACTCCCACCTATTTCCAGGATGCCGAGGGCAACTGGATCTACGACTTCTGCAACGACAAGGACGGCACCAAGCTCTATGAAGCGGTGCAGGCCGAGGTCGACGCTGCCAGGGCCGAAGGCGCCGACTACGTGATCGCCCTGGCCCACCTGGGCGTGGACGAGTCCTCTGCCCCCTGGCGCTCCACCGACGTGATCCGCAACACTGAGGGCATCAACGTGGTGCTGGACGGCCACTCCCACTCTGTGATTCCCAGCCAGAGCGTGGCCAACAAGAAGGGCGAAATGGTTCTGCTCAGCTCCACCGGCACTAAGCTGGCCAACATCGGCAAGCTCACCATCTTCAAGGACGGCGAACTCCGGACCGAGCTGGTTTCCCGCAAGGACTTTGACGGCAAGGATGCCGATGTGGAAGCCTTTGCCGAGGCCCTTGAGGCTGAGAACGAAGAACTGCTGAACCAGGTGGTGGTAGAGAATCTGCCCATTGATCTGACCATAGCAAATCCCAACCGGCTGGATGCCAGCGGCAACCCGATCCGTGCGGTCCGCTACCAGGAGACCAACCTGGGCGACGTGTGCGCGGATGCTTATGTGGCTGCCTCCGGCGCTGACATCGCCTTTGTCAACGGCGGCGGTGTGCGCGAGGACATCAAGGCAGGCAAGGTCACCTTTAACCACATCATCAAGGTTCACCCCTTCGGCAATGAGCTGGTCGTGGTGGAAGCCACCGGCCAGCAGATCGTGGACGCCCTGGAGATGGCCTCCCGCAGCGTGAAGCTCAACGAGGAGGGCCTGCCCGAGGGCGAGAACGGCGGCTTCCTCCAGGTCTCCGGCCTGAAGTACACCATCTACACCGGCACGGCCTCCACTGTCACCACCGACACATCCGGGATGTACTCCGGCGTGACCGGCGCCCGCCGCGTGGGCGATGTGCAGGTGCTGGACAAGGCCACCGGCGAGTATGCGCCCATCGACCTTGCAAAGACCTATACCCTGGCCTCTCACAACTACATGCTCAAAGAGGGCGGCGACGGCCTGAACATGTTCATGAAGTGCAAGATCCTCCGCGACGGCGGTATGCTGGACAACGAGGTGCTGATCAATTACTTCAACTCCGACCTGTTCAACACCCGTCTGGCCGAGGGCCTGTACAGCCAGTGGGACGGCAACTGTGCCCGCATCACGCTGTCTGCCGATGAGGCTGACGCCCCCGTGGAGCCCCAGCCCACCGAGCCCGAGGAGGTCCGCTATGAGCTGACCACCGAGCTGAAGGACGGCGACAAGGTTGTCATTTATCATCCCACCTCCTCCAAGGCTGTCACCAAGGTTCTCAGCGGCAAGGGCGTTGAGGGCGCCCAGGTGACTGTGGCCGAGGGCGTGCTGACCCGGGATGCCGAGGGCAAGGCCGAGGTCTTCACCGTGAAGTTCACTGACGAGACCAGCTTCACCCTTCAGGCGGCGGACGGCACCTACCTGACCACTGCAGCGAAGGGCAACGGCATGTCCATGGAGACCGAGCCCAACGATTACAGCCTGTGGAACCTGAAGGTTCTGGACGCAGCCGAGGGCACCGTGGCCGTCTACAGCACCAACGCCTCCTACAACGGCACGAATAAGGACCAGGCCCTGGAGTATTACAACGACGTCATTACCACCTACGGCTGGCGGGACAACAACAACGCCTATCTCTTCCAGCTGTACAAGGAAGTCAAGGTGGAGTACGGCTACCAGCTGAAGACCGCCCTTGCGGACGGCGACAAGGTTGTCATTTATCATCCCACCTCCTCCAAGGCTGTCACCAAGATTCTCAGCGGCAAGGGCGTTGAGGGCGCCCAGGTGACCGTGGCCGAGGGCGTGCTGACCCGGGATGCCGAGGGCAAGGCCGAGGTCTTCACCGTGAAGTTCACCGACGAGACCAGCTTCACCCTTCAGGCGGCGGACGGCACCTACCTGACCACAGCAGCGAAGGGCAACGGCATGTCCATGGAGACCGAGCCCAACGACTACAGTCTCTGGAACCTGAAGGTTCTGGACGCAGCAGAGGGCACCGTGGCCGTCTACAGCACCAACGCCTCCTACAACGGCACGAATAAGGACCAGGCCCTGGAGTATTACAACGACGTCATCACCACCTACGGCTGGCGGGACAACAACAACGCCTATCTCTTCCAGCTCTACGTCTACGGCGAGATCAAGGCCGAGACCGAGGTGATCACCACCTCTCTGGAGGCTGCCATTGCCGAAGCCAAGGCTGTGGATGCCGCCAAGTACACCGATGAGACTGTGGCAGTCCTGAACGGAGCCCTGGCGGACGCCGAGGCCATCCTGGCCAAGCCCGGCAAAACCCAGACCGAGGTCAACGCTGCAGCAAAGGCCCTGCGGGATGCCATCGACGGCCTCATTGAAAAGACCGTGGCCGTGCCCGGCGCCTACAATCTGACCACTGCGCTGAAAAACGGCGACAAGGTGATTGTCTACCACCCCACCTCCGGCAAGGCTATGGCCGACACCCTGAGCGACAACAAGGTTGCTGCGGTGAATGCCACCGTCTCCGCCGGTGTTATCACCGCCGAACAGGCCGGGATCTACACCGTGGAGTACCCCGAGGGCAACACCGAGAGCTTCTATCTCAAGACTACCGACGGCAAGTACCTCACCACTGGCGAGGGGGGCAACTCCATGAGCCTGGAGAACGCTGCCACCGATTACAGTCTCTGGGATCTGGAGGTGAAGGACGCCGCGGCCCAGACTGTGGCCATCCACAGCACCAAGGCCAACCACAACGGCAACACCAACCAGTATCTGGAGTACTACAACGGGTTTACCACCTACGGCTGGCGTGACAACAACAGCGCCTACATCTTCCAGATCTTCACCCTCCTGGCCGAGGGCTAAGCAATTCCACCCTGCGGGGCCGCTCCACCGGAGCGGCCCCGTTTTTTGGGGGTGGGGAATCTTTAATTTGTATTTAATTCCGGAACTGGGGGCTTTTTTTCGCGTCAAAAGTATGATATGATGGGCGCAATGACAGGCAAGAAAGCCCAGATCAAGGGAGGAACCAACCATGAAACGAATTCTCAGCGTGCTGCTGGCGGCAGGGATGCTCCTGGCGCTGCTCAGCGGCTGCGGCAGCAACAGCGATGTAACGGTTTCGGTGCAGTCTGTGGGGCTGATCACCGGCACCGGCTCTGTGGGCCTGATGGATCGCTTTGCGGGTCTTGTAGAGGCCGGCCAGACCGTCAGCGTGGAAAAGGACCCGGATATGCAAATCAAGGAAATCCTGGTCACCGAGGGCGACGAGGTCACCGAGGGCCAGATTCTCTTTGCCTATGACACCGAGACCATCACCCTGGAGCTGGAAAAGAAGCAGCTGGAGCTGGAGCAGCTCAACGCCTCCATCGAGACCAAAACCGCCCAGATTGAGAGCCTGGAGAAGGAGAAGAAGTCTGCCTCCAAGTCTGACCAGCTGGATTATACCCTGCAAATCCAGGAGCTCCAGGTGGACATCTCCGAGGCCAAGCTGAACATCACCGCCAAGGAGAAGGAAATCCAGCGGGTACAAAAGCTGCTGGAGAATGCCGAGGTCCGCTCCACCGTCACCGGCACGGTCCAATCCATCAACCAGACGACCGACGGCACCGATGAAAACGGCAACCCGCTGCCCTTTATGACCGTCAGCGAGACCGGCTCCTTCCGCGTCAAGGGCACGGTGAACGAGCAGAACATGGCCGCCCTCAGCGAGGGCACCCAGGTCACCATTCGCTCCCGGGTGGACGATACCGTCACCTGGACCGGCACGGTGGAGCGCATTGACCGGGACAACCCGGTGAAGGACCAGAACAACTTCTATTACGACGGCGGCGACGAGATGACCCGCTCCAGCAAATACCCCTTCTATGTGGCCCTGGATTCCGACGAGGGGCTGATGCTGGGTCAGCACGTCTACGTTGAGCCCGGCCAGATCGACCTGGACGAGCAGCTGATGTACCTGCCTGCCTGGTTTATCCAGGACGCCGAAACCGACCCCTGGGTCTGGGCGGCCAACAGCAAGGACCGGCTGGAAAAGCGGAAGCTCACCCTGGGGGACTATGACCCCGATGCCGATGCCTGGGTGGTCACCGGCGGCCTGAGCCCCGAGGACTACATTGCCTTCCCGGACGAGACCTGCGTCCAGGGCGCCTCTGTGGTTTACTACAGCGAGGAGGATTTCTCCTCCGGCCCGGATAACGAGGGCGAGTTTGAAGGCGGCTTTGAGGAAGGCGGCTCCGAAGGCGACTTCGGGGAAGGCGAATTTGAAGAGGGCGAGTTTGAGGGCGGCTTTGAAGAGGGCGAGCCCGAGCCCGGCTATGAGGACGTACCCGTGGAGGGTGAAGGGGAAGAAGGTGCTGCGGGATGATTCTGTCCATGCAGGGCATCTACAAGCACTACTACTGGGGCAAAAATGAGGTTCCGGTGCTGAAGGACATCTCCTTCACCGTGGATCGGGGGGACTACCTGGCCATTATGGGCCCCTCCGGCTCCGGCAAAACCACCCTGATGAACCTGATCGGCTGCCTGGACCAGCCCTCCGCCGGCACCTACCTGCTGGAGGGCCAGGACGTGGGCAAGAAGAAGGACGACGAGCTGGCGGAGCTGCGCAACAAATATATCGGCTTTGTGTTTCAAAGCTTCTATCTGCTGCCACGGCTCAACGCCATGGAAAACGTCGCGCTGCCCCTGATGTATGCCGGCGTGCCAAAAAAAGAGCGGCTGGAGCGGGCTATGGAGGTCCTGCGCACCGTGGGGCTGGAGGAGCGGATGAAGTTCCTGCCCAACCAGCTCTCCGGCGGCCAATGCCAGCGCATTGCCATTGCCCGGGCCATGGCGGGCAATCCCACCCTGCTGCTGGCCGACGAGCCCACCGGCGCCCTGGACACCGCCTCCGGCGACCAGGTCATGGAGCTGTTTGACAAGCTCAATGCCGCCGGTACCACCATTATCATGATCACTCATGAACAGGAAATTGCCAATCGTGCCAAAAAGATCTACCGCATCAAAGACGGCAGACTGAACACCGGAAAGGAGAGCTGAGCATGAAAACGCATAAGAAGCTTTTGATTCCCCTGGTCAGCCTTCTGGGCGCGGCCCTGGTGGTGGGCGGGCTGTTTTTGATCCTGCGGCTGAGCCGAAAGCCCGCCAACGTATATGCCGTGTCGGAATTTATTGACTACGGCGGCTACAATGGCGAAAACACCCTGAGCGGCGAGGTCCGTACCGACCGGCTGCAGACCGTCTACCTCTCCGAGACCCAGGAGGTCACCAAGCTCCTGGTGGAGGAGGGACAGCAGGTCCGCAAGGGCGAGGCGCTGATGGAGTTCAACACCAGCCTCACCGATCTGCAGCTCAAGCGCAAGGAGTTGGAAATCCAAAAGCTGGAGCAGGAGCTGGCCAAGGACAACAAGGAGTACAAATCTCTCACCGGCAAGGAGTATCAGCCCACCGCCGCGGTGGTGGAGGACGCCATCCGGCTGTCCATGCCCGCGGGCACCCTGGCGCTGCCCCGGCTGCGTCTGCTGTCTGAGATAGAGACCGAGACCGCGGAGCTGGAAACCGATCCTGTCGAGACCGAGCCCGTGGAGACAGAACCCACCGATACCCAGCCGGTGGAGTCCACCGAGC
>DFIE01000027.1:0-3123 GCA_002372735.1 Clostridiales bacterium UBA3705 | reverse complement strand
CACCGAGCCCACCGAGACCCAGCCGATTGAGTCCACCGAGCCTGTGGAATCCACCGAGCCCACCGAAACCGAGCCCGTGGATGAAAACGTGGTAGAGACCTACGCCATCCTGGGCGGCAGCGGCACTGCGGACAATCCCTATCTGATCGTGGTGGCCGACGGCTATGCCCTGGAGGACAGCCTCCTGCGCAGCCTGGTTTCCGAAGCCGGGGGAGAGGCCTGCGTGGTCTTTGCCCAGACCGAGGAGGACCGCAAGGACGGCACGGTGCTCAGCGCCTGGGGCATGGTGCTCACCGCCCAGGGCAGCGGCTACACCCTGCGCCTGGCCGACGCCAAGAGCTATGAGGGCAAGCCTCTGGCCCCTGCGGAGGATCCCCTGGTAGAGCCCGATGAGCCGGGCTTTGACCCGGGCTATTCTGACCCCGGCTACTACGGCGGCGGCGACGGCATGAGCGCTGCCGAGCGGCAGAAGCGGATCAAGGAGCTCCAGAGCAAGATGAAGGACCTGGACATCCGCATCCGCATGACCAAGGTGGAGTACAGCTCCATGGAGGCCGAGCTGGGCGACGGCAAAATCTACGCCGATTTTGACGGCGTGGTGATGACTGTGGGCGACCCGGAGACTGCCTATCAGAACCGGGAGCCGGTGCTGAAAATCTCCGGCGGCGGCGGTTACGAAATTCACACCGCCGTTGACGAACTGAGCCTGAACAAGGTACAGCCCGGCATGACCATGACCGTGGTCAACTACTGGGACGGCTATGAGGAGTACGAGGGCACGGTGGAGTCTGTGGCGGACTATCCCACCGCCAACAGCTTCGGCTACTCCGCCAACCAGAATTTGAGCTACTATCCCGTGGTGCTCACCGTGCCGGCCGAGGCCAATCTCCAGGACGGCTACTGGGTGGACATCAACATGAACCAAGCCACAGACGAGGGCGGCTTCTATCTTATGAAGGCCTTTGTCCTGCAGGAAAACGGCAAGAGCTACGTCTTTGTCCGGGGGGAGAACGGCCGCCTGGAGAAGCGGGAGATTGCCACCGGCCGGGAGCTCTGGGGCTATCAGATCCAGGTTTTGGGCGGCCTGAGCGAGGAGGACTACATTGCCTTCCCCTACGGCAAAACCGTCACCGAGGGCGCCAAGACCGTGGAGTCTGACTCCAGCACCCTTTGGGGCAATTAAGGGGGTGGACTGATGCTGGAAAACATTCAACAGGCCATTCAGGGGGTATGGAGCCACAAGATGCGCTCTTTCCTGACCATGCTGGGCATTATCATCGGCATTGCGTCTATTATCACCATTGTCTCCACCATCAAGGGCACCAACGAGCAGATCAAGCAGAATCTCATCGGCTCCGGCACCAACGCCGTGGTGGTGAGCCTGTTCCAGGACGACTACCCTGTGGACGTATCCGATGGTATGGTACCCGACGGAGCCGTGCCCATCACCGAGCAGACCCGGCAGGGTCTGGAGGAGCTCTCCGGGGTAGAGGCGGTGTCTCTCTTCCGCAGCCGGGAGTACAACAGCCAGGCCTTTTATCTCAACACGGAGTTCAACGGCAAGATCCTGGGGGTGGACGCCAACTACCTGCGGGTGTATGACTACCGCCTGTGCTACGGCCGGGGCTTTGTACCCGAGGATTTCGCCACCCACCGCAAGGTGATGCTGGTAGACACCAAGGCGGCCAACACCCTGTTCTCCGGGGCCAACGCCGTGGGCAAAACCGTGGAGATCCGCAGCAACCCCTACACCATCGTGGGCGTGGTGGAGCAGGAGTCCGGCTTCCGCCCGGTGATTGAAAATCTCCAGGACTATGATATGTACGCCGACACCTCCTCCGGCAGCCTGTTCCTCACCGACAGCGGCTGGGAGATCGCCTTTGGCTTTGACCAGCCCCAGAGTGTGGCGGTCAAGGCCTCCGGTACAGACGACATGACTGCCGCCGGCAAGGCGGTGGCCGACGCCCTCACCGAGACGCAGATCGGCAACAAGGCCTCCAAGCTCTCTTATCGGGCCCAGGATCTGCTGGAGCAGGCCGAGCAGCTGCAGGCCATGTCCGCCTCCACCAACCGGCAGCTGATCTGGATTGCGGGCATCTCTTTGCTGGTAGGCGGCATCGGCGTGATGAACATCATGCTGGTCTCCGTGGCCGAGCGCACCAGCGAAATCGGCCTGAAAAAGGCCATCGGCGCCAAGAAGCGCCGGATTCTGGGCCAGTTTTTGACCGAGGCCGCGGTGCTGACCACCCTGGGCGGCATCATCGGCATCCTGGCCGGCATCGGCTTGGCGGAGCTGCTGTCCAAGGGCCTGCAAATGCCGGTGGCCATATCGGTGCCAGCCATTGTGATTGCGGCGGTGTTCTCCACCGTCATCGGCATTGTCTTTGGCCTGCTGCCCGCCACCAAGGCCGCCAAGATGAATCCCATCGACGCCCTGCGCAGGGAGTAAGCCTGTCAGCTTCCCCGCCCGACCTCTCCGGTCGGGCGGGCTTTTTGCGCCTTTTTTCGACAGGCGGTTGCAATCACAGGCCGGCCGTGGTACAATAGAGCAGAACCCCAGCGGCTCTTGCCGCAGTATTACGGAGAGAAAAATGGAAGAGAAAAACCTGAAACAAATTCAACCCGGCCAGAGCGCGGTGGTCACCGCCGTGGGCGGTGCCGGGGCCCTGCGCCAGCACTTTTTGGACATGGGAGTCATTCCCGGCGCAGAGGTTACCGTGACCAAATATGCCCCCATGGGCGACCCCATGGAGCTGCTGATCCACGGCTATAAGCTGACCCTCCGCCTGGCGGAGGCAGAGCAAATCGGCGTGCGGCCTGTTGATGCCCGCTCCGACGCCCCCTCCCGGCGGCAGCGCAGCCAAAAGACGCCCCACCCCGGCCTGGGTGAGGGAGGCAAGTTCCACCCCAAGGGCAGCGGCGACCCCCTGCCGGAGGGCACTGTGCTCACCTTTGCCCTGGTGGGAAACCAGAACAGCGGCAAGACCACCCTGTTCAACCAGCTCACCGGCGCCAACCAGCATGTGGGCAACTTCCCGGGCGTTACCGTAGACCGGAAGGACGGTCCCATCAAGGGCCATCCCGACACCCTGGTTACCGATCTGCCGGGCATCTATTCCATGT
>DFIE01000016.1:5289-15618 GCA_002372735.1 Clostridiales bacterium UBA3705 | reverse complement strand
GCCTGATCCGCAACCAGACCGCCGAACTGATCCAGTATGACAACCCCCAGGTGATCGTGCTGCGGGGCGGAGAAAACTGGGAATATCCCCGCACGGAAACCACCATTGGCGGAAAGCAGATTTACCGTTCCCTCATCCGCCTTCAGGAGGACGATGTGTTCATCGCCATGAGCGACGGCTGTCCCCACGCGGGAATCGGCATCGGCTACAATTTCGGCTGGAAGCGGGAGGACATTATTTCCTTCATGGAGGCCATGAGCCTGTGCGGCTACACGGCCAAGAACCTGTCCACCCTGCTGGTGGACGAGTGCAACAAGCTCTACGGCGGTAAGCCCGGCGACGACGCCACTTCTTGCGTGGTACGCATCCGCAAGCGCGTGCCCATGAACATGCTCTTTGGCCCGCCCAGCAATCGGGACGACGGCGACCGGATGATGAACCTGTTCTTCGCCAAGGAGGGCAAGCACATCATTTGCGGCGGCACCACCTCCTCTATCGCCGCCAAATGGCTGAATAAGCCCCTGCGCGCGTCGCTGGATTTTGAGGGCGACATTCCGCCCATTGCCTACCTGGAAGGAGTCGATCTGGTCACCGAGGGCGTGATCACCGTGAACCGGGTAGTGGAATACGCCAAGGATTACATCGGCGAAAACCATCGGTATGAGGACTGGAGCAACGGCAAGGACGGCGCGTCCCTCATCAGCCGCCTGCTCTTCGAGGAAGCCACCGACATCAGCTTCTACGTGGGCAAGGCCATCAATCCCGCCCACCAGAACCCCAATTTGCCCATCAATTTCAGCATCAAAATGAATCTGGTGCAGGAGCTGTCGGAAGCGCTCAAAAAAATGGGCAAACGCATCAAGGTCAGTTATTTTTGAGGAACGGAGTTTCCTGGGGGGAACCGCTCTTTGGAGGCCAAAGAGCGGTTCCCCCCCCAGACCCCCTTCCGAGAAAGCCGTAAAGGATACAAACATTTAAAGCATATGGAGTAAAACTTATGCATAAATTTGACACAAAAGTACAATACTTGAAATACAAGGTACTGCGGGAGGTGGCGCGCCAGGCTTGGAACGATACGCTGCTGGACAACGTGCTGGACATTCCCAAGATGATTGTGCCCGGCAAAGTGCCCACCATGCGCTGCTGCGTGTACAAAGAGCGGGCCATTCTGGGCGAGCGGGTCAAAATGGCCCTGGGCGGCCGGCGCTTGAGCAGCAATGTGATCCAGGTGCTGGACGTGGCCTGCGACGAGTGTCCTGTGGGCGGCTACGAGGTCACCAACGCCTGCCGGGGCTGTCTGGCCCACCGGTGTGAGGAGGCCTGCCGCAAGGGGGCCATTGTGCTGGACCACCAGTATGTGGCCCACATTGACAAGGACAAGTGCATTGAGTGCGGCATGTGCGCCAAGGCCTGCCCCTACACCGCCATTGTCAACCGCACCCGTCCCTGTCAGAACGCCTGCAAGGTCAACGCCATCTCCATGGACGAGGACAAGGCCGCTTTGATCGACGACGACAAGTGCATCGCCTGCGGCTCCTGCGTGTACCAATGCCCCTTCGGCGCCATTACGGACGTGAGCTCCATTGTGGACGTGGTAGAGCTGCTCAAGCGGGCCCGGGCCGGCCGCGCCAAGGTTTACGCGGTGGTGGCCCCGGCCATCTCCAGCCAGTTCACCTACGCCAAGCTGGGCCAGGTGGTCACCGGTCTGAAGAAGCTGGGCTTTACCCAGGTTACCGAGGCTGCCCTGGGCGCTGACATGGTGGCCCAGGCCGAGTCCAAGGAGCTGGCGGAAAAGGGCTTCCTGCTCTCCTCCTGCTGCCCGGCCTTTGTAAGCCTGGTGGAGAAGAACTATCCGGATATGGTGCAGTACATCTCCCACAACCTGTCGCCCATGGCCACCGTGGCCAAGTACATCAAGTCCACCGACCCCGGCGCCAAGGTGGTCTTCCTTGGGCCCTGCACCGCCAAAAAGCAGGAGATCCGCCGGCCGGAGGTTGCTCCCTATGTGGACGCCGTGCTCACCTTTGAAGAACTCCAGGCCCTGTTTGACAGCGACAATGTGGACATTACCGAGCTGGAGGAGAGCGGGCTGGACAACGCCTCCTACTTTGGCCGGATCTTTGCCCGCTGCGGCGGCCTGGCCGAGGCTGTGGCCGAGGGCCTGAAGGAGCAGGGCTTCGGCGACTTTGAACTGAAGGCCGTCTCCTGCGACGGCCTGGAAGAGTGCAAGATGAATCTGCTGAAAAAGAGCAAGGGCCTGCTGGACGTCAACTTCATTGAAGGTATGGCCTGTGTAGGCGGCTGTGTGGGCGGCGCCGGCTGCCTGACCCACGGGGTACGCAACCGGGTCCAGGTGGACAAGTACGGCAAGCAGGCGGGCAGCAAGACCATCCTGGACGTGCTGGAGCACCTGGAGCAGAAATAACTGCCGGATACCTTGGAAAGGGGAACACCTATGGAAAAAGTCAGAATCATCGAAATCAAAGAATCCGTCTTTGCGGACAACGACCGTGAGGCGAACCGGGTCCGGCAGGAGCTGAAGGGCAAAAAGACCTTTCTGCTGAATCTCATGTCCTCTCCCGGCTCCGGCAAGACCACCACCCTGATGCGCACCATTGAGGCGCTGAAGGACGAGCTCCGCCTGGGCGTCATGGAGGCCGACATCGACTCCGCCGTGGACGCGGAGAAGATTGCCACCACCGGCATCAAGTCCATTCAGCTCCACACCGGCGGCATGTGCCACCTGGACGCAGGTATGACCGAGCAGGGCTTGCGGGAGATCGGCACCGAGGACCTGGATCTTGTGGTGCTGGAAAACGTGGGCAACCTGGTCTGCCCGGCGGAGTTTGACACCGGCGCGGTGAAAAACGCCATGATCCTCTCCGTGCCCGAGGGCCACGACAAGCCCCTGAAATACCCCCTTATTTTCACCGTTTGCGACGCGCTCATCATCAACAAGATCGACGTGCTGCCCTACTTTGACTTTGATATGGACAAGGTGGTGGAGTACGCCCACATGCGCAATCCCAAACTGAAGATTTTCCCCATCAGCGCCAAGACCGGCGAGGGGATTGAGGCCTGGGCCCAGTGGCTGCGGGACCAGGTTGCGGAATGGAACCGGGATTGACCGGCTCAAACAATGACATTGGAGGAGAATTATGGCACAACTGAGAGAAAAAATCGTGAAGCTCTGTCACGTGGTGGGCGGTCTGACCGGCGTGGTCAACAAGATTGATGAAAACGCCCCGGAGTACTACTCCCTGGCCTCCATTCTGACCGATGAAGAGGCCGACGTGGCCATTGCCTGCGGCCTGCGGAAGGAGCGCACCGCGGAGTACCTGGCCAAAAAGACCGGTATGCCCGTGGACAAGGTCCAAAAGCTGGCGGAGCACCTGGCCTGGATCGGCGTGTTCCGCGTCACCACCGACCCCTCTGACGGCAAGGACCGGTTCTTTATGCAGATCTTTGCCCCCGGCATCATGGAGATGCTGGTAAACAACAAAGAACTGCTGGAAACCCACCCTGAGGTGGGCAAGGCCTTTGAGGAGTACACCCGCATCCGTATGGCCACCATGGCCCCCCTGATGCCCAACGGCTACGGCCTGATGCGCGTGGTGCCCATTGAGAGCTCCATCAAGGACATCCCCGGGGTGAACAACTACGACAAGCTGTCCTATTACATCAACAAGTACGACACCTTCTCCGTCTCCCCCTGCTCCTGCCGTTCCGCCCGCCGGACCATCGGCGAGGGCTGCGGCCACCTGGAGGAGGATATGTGCATCCAGATGGGCAAGGGCGCGGAGCACTATATCCGCACCGGCCGCGGCCGCCAGGTCACCCGGGAGGAGGTCTATGAGATCATCGCCCGGGCAGAGGCCAACGGCCTGATGCACGACATGCCCAACATCGAAGAGGCCGGCGAGAGCGCCGCCATCTGCAACTGCTGCGCCTGCGCCTGCTTCGGCCTGCGCGTGGGCCTGCTCTTCGGCGCCCGGGACGTTATCCGCTCCAACTTTGTGGCCAATGTGGACGAGACCAAGTGCGTGGCCTGCGGCCAGTGCGTGGAAAACTGCCCTGCCAACGCCCTGAAGCTGGGCCAGAAGCTCTGCACCAAGACCCCCCTGCCCAAGGAGCCCGAATACCGCAAGATGTCCGACTCCGTCTGGCGCAAGTCCGACTGGAACGTGGACTACCGGGAGAACCGGGAGGACACCGTTGCCACCGGCACCGCCCCCTGTAAGACCGCTTGCCCGGCCCACATTGCCGTCCAGGGCTATCTGCGCCTGGCTGCCGAGGGGCGGTATCATGAGGCCCTGGCCCTGATCAAGAAGGAGAACCCCTTCCCCGCGGTCTGCGGCCGGATCTGCAACCACCGCTGCGAAACCGAGTGTACCCGCGGCAACGTGGACGAGGCTGTGGCCATTGACGAGGTCAAGCGCTTCATCGCCGACTTTGACATGGACCCCAAGACCCGCTGGATCCCGCCCATGGTCAACCAGACCGGCAAGCCCTACGACCAGAAAATCGCCATCATCGGCGCCGGCCCCGCGGGCATGACCTGTGCCTACTACCTGGCCGAGAAGGGCTACAAGCCCACCGTCTTTGACAAGGCTGTCCGCCCCGGCGGCATGCTGACCAACGGCATCCCCTCCTTCCGCCTGGAGAAGGACGTGGTCGAGGCCGAAATCGACATCCTGCGCCAGATGGGCGTGGAGTTCCGCTGCGGCGTTGAGGTGGGCAAGGACGTCACCATCGCCCAGCTCCGTGAGCAGGGCTACCAGGGCTTCTACGTGGCCGTGGGCCTGCAGAACGGTGGCAAGCTCCGGGTGCCCGGCGAGGACGCCGAGGGCGTGCAGGCCGGCATCGACTTCATCAAGAAGGTCAACATTGAGGGCCCCCAGAAGCTGGAGGGCAAGGTGGTTGTCATCGGCGGCGGCGCCATCGGCGCGGACGTGGCCCGTACCGCAGTGCGCTGCGGCGCCGAGTCTGTGACCCTGTACTGCCTGGAGTCCTATGACGAGATGCCCATGGGCCCCGAGGACCGCCACGAGTGCGAGCGGGACGGCGTGATCATCAAGGCCGGCTGGGGCCAGACCGAGGTGCTCACCGAAAACGGCAAGGCTGCCGGCATCAAGTTCCGCAAGTGCCTGTCCGTGCGCAATGCCGAGGGCCGCTTCGCCCCCACCTTTGACGACGAGATCACCGACACCGCCGAGTGCACCACTGTGCTGTTCTGCATCGGCCAGCGGGTGGACTGGGGCAAGCTGCTGGAGGGCACCAAGGTGGAGTTCAACCCCAACGGCACCGCCAAGGCCGATCCGCTGACCTATCAGACCGCCGAGCCCGACATCTTTGTGGGCGGCGACGCCTACTCCGGCCAGAAGTTTGTCATTGACGCCATTGCCGCCGGCAAGGAGGCCGCCATCTCCCTGCACCGGTACGTGCATCCCGGCCAGACCCTGACCCTGGGCCGTGACCGCCGCAAGTATCGCGCCCTGGACAAAGAGAATATCATGCTGCCCTTGGAGAAGTTCAACGTGGACCACCGCCAGGTGCCCGGCTACAACGAGGCCAAGGAGAAGACCTTCGGCGACGCCCGCGTCACCTTCACCGAGGAGCAGATCAAAAAGGAGACCGCCCGCTGCCTGGGCTGCGGCGCCACCAAGGTGGATCCCTATCTGTGCATCGGCTGCGGCCTTTGCACCACCAAGTGCGCCTTTGACGCCATCCATATGAAGAAGGCCAGAGAGTGGCAGGCCGGCAAGTTTGAGACCATGCCCATCAAGGTGGCCGAGGGCTTGGTGAAGAAGACCGGCAAGATCCTGGCCAAGCCCTTTGCCAAGAGGTAAGCGGCGATGCATGAGTTAGGCATTGCCGATGCCATGGTCAAGACCATTGACCGGATTATGGCCCAGGAGCCGGACAGCCTTGTCCGCTCCGTCACCGTGGAGGTGGGGGATCTGTCCGGCGTGGTGGCCCGCTTTCTGGCGGACGCCTGGCAGGCGGTGATCCCCGGCACCCACTATGCCGATACCCGGCTGCTGATCCACTCTGTGCCGGCCACGGCCCGGTGTGAGGACTGCGGCAAAATCTTTGTGGTCAACCCCGAGAATCTGCGCTGCCCCGACTGCCGCCGGGACAAGCTGACCCCTCTGTCCGGCCAGGATCTCACCATTGCCGAGATCGAGGTCGCCGAGGAGGAAGACGAATAAACCAAAGGAACCCGGAGTGATCCGGGTTCCTTTTCTGTCAAAAAAGCCCATGGGGCCGGGGCAATGCCCGGTCCCATGGGTTTGCTGCAAGCCGGTGTTCAATAGGGCAGCAGGGGGGCGGAGCCGTCGTCCTGGGCCTGGACAATGGCCCGGATCTCTGCGTCGTAGCTGTAGCTGTCGCTGACCCTTACCGTGACGGTATCTCCCGTCCGGGCGCCCAGCACCGCCTTGCCCAGGGGGGACTCCAGAGAGATCAGCCCCGCGCCGGGGTTGGTGCGCACGGTGGAGACCACCTGGATCTCCATCTCCTCCTCGTCCTCCGGCAGCCACAGGGTGACCCGGTCGTAAAGCTTCACCGCGTCTGCGGAGCCTCGGCTTTCATCGATGACCTTGGCGGTTTTGATCATATTCTCCAGGTAGCGCATCCGGCTGTCGTTGCGCCGCTGGGCGTCCTTGGCCGCCTTATATTCGTAGTTCTCGCTCAGGTCGCCGAAGGCCCTGGTGCGCTTGACCTCCTCCATAATCTGGGGGCGGATGTTGCGCTGGCGGTCCTCCAGCTCGGCCTGCATCATTTCAATGTCTTTTTTGGTGAGTTTGTCGTACATGGTTTATTGTCCTTTGTTCAGTCTTCCGTACCGGGCAGTCATCTCCCGGATTTCCTTGGCCAGACGCTCGTCCGGCAGCTGGGTGAGCCGCCAGCTCCAGTTTTTGGCGCTGAGCTCCCCGGGGGCATTCATCCTGGCCTCAGCGCCCAGCTCCAGCCAGTCCTGCATCTGGGCCACAAAGATCCGGCTCACGGTGCTCATACCGCCCCGAAGCATTCCGCGGATCAGCCCCTCGGACTCGTGCAGCCCCAGATAGGCCTTTGCCTTGCCCACGGTCTGCTCGGATTCCTCATCCAGCCACTGGGCCAGGGTCAGGTTGTCGTGGGTGCCGCTGTAGTACACGGAGTTTTCCACAGCGTTGTGGGGCAGATAATCCCCGTCCTCGCCGTAGAAGGCAAACTCCAGCACCTTCATCCCCGGGAAGCCGGAGTCCTTGAGCAGCTGCTCCACCTCCGGGGTGGTGTAGCCCAGATCCTCCGCGATAAAGGCGGTGTCGGGCACAGCCCGGCGGATGGCACGCACCAGCTTCATGCCCGGGCCCTTGACCCACTGGCCGTTGCGGGCGGTTTCGTCGCCGTAGGGCACGGCCCAATAGCTCTCCAGCCCCCGGAAGTGGTCGATCCGGATCACGTCAAAGCACCGTGCGGCGGCGCGGACCCGCTCCTTCCACCAGGCAAACCGGGTGCGCTCGTGCTTCTCCCAGGCATACAGGGGGTTGCCCCAGAGCTGGCCGTCCTCGCTGAAGCCGTCGGGGGGGCAGCCTGCCACAGCGGTGGGGGCCAGGCTCTTGCTCAGCTGGAACAGCTCCGGGTGCATCCAGACGTCCATGGAGTCCATGGTGACGTAGATGGGCAGGTCGCCGATGATTTTGATGCCCTGGGCCGCGGCATAGGCGTGGAGCTTGTCCCACTGGGTATAGAACAGGTACTGGGCAAAGGCGTAGCAGGAAATGTCCTGCTTCAGCTCCTCCCGGTAGCGGGCAAGGGCGTCCTTGTCCCGGACGGCGGCCTTTTCGGGCCACTGGCTCCAGGGCAGCATGCCGAACTTCCGCTTCAGGGCCATAAACAGGCCGTAATCCTCCACCCAGGGGTTTTCGGCCCGGAAGGCGGCAAAGCCGTCCTTGCACAGGTCTCTGCCCCGGTCATAGGCCTTTTCCAGCAGAGGATTGCGGTAGTAATACAGGGCGGCGTAGTCCACCCGGCCGGGCTCACCCCAGTAGGCGTCCTTCAGATCCTCCTGCTCCAGCAGACCCTGCTCCAGCAGCAGGTCAATGTCGATGAAATAGGGGTTGCCGGCATAGATGGAGCAGCTTTGATAGGGGCTGTCACCGTAGCTGGTGGGGCCTACGGGCAGAATCTGCCAATAGGACTGGCCGGCCTGCTTTAAGAAATCCACAAAGGCAAAGGCCTCCTTGCCCAGCGTACCGATGCCGTAATGGGTGGGCAGGGAGGAGATGTGCAGCAGAATACCGCTTTCACGTTTCATTTTTGTGTCACCTCAGTTATGTAAGTGGTGGATGCTCTACAGGCAAGTATACCAAATCCGGCTGAAAATAGCAAGGGAAAACCCGATTTTTCGAAAAAAGAATCCGGCCAAAGGGTGAAAAAACCTGAATTTTTCTGCAAAAAATGTTTGACATTTGCCCTGTCCTGTGGTATCATGTACAGGCCGCATTGAAGAGGCTGTAAGCAGAGGTGCGCCCTCTCGCCTCAAAAGCGAGACTACAGAAAGGTAGAGATACACATGCAGGCTATTATTGTTACCGGTGGTAAGCAGTACAACGTCAGCGAGGGCGACGAGCTCTTCATCGAAAAGCTGAACGTGAATGCTGACGAAACCGTCACCTTCGATCAGGTGCTGGCCATTGTGGACGGCGAGAACTCCAAGTTCGGCGCTCCCGTGGTTGACGGCGCTTCCGTCGAGGCCAAGGTTCTGAAGAACGGCAAGGCCAAGAAGGTTGTCGTGTTCAAGTATCGCCCCAAGAAGGACAGCAAGTCCATCCGCGGCCACAGACAGCCCTATACCAAGGTCAAGATTGAAAAGATCCACGCTTAATTGCCATGATTGAAGCGAAGTTTTTCAGTCAAGACGGCAGACGGACAGGCTTTTCCGTCTCCGGCCACAGCGGCTCCGCCGCCGCCGGGGAGGACGTGATCTGCGCGGCAGTCACTGCCATTGTCCGTTATGCAGAGGCCACGCTCAATGACATTTTGGGCGTCGGCGCCAAAACCAGGGTAGACGAGCAAAACGCCGTCATCACCCTGACCCTTCCCGCCCGTTACGAGGATGAGACAGCAGTCCAGGCCATTCTGGACGGCATGATGCTCACCCTGGCGACCCTGCGGGATGAGAATCCTGATTTTATCGAAGTTATGGAGGTGTAACACATGCTGAACATCGGTTTACAGTTCTTCGCTCACAAAAAGGGCGGCGGCTCCACCAAGAACGGTCGTGATTCCGAGTCTAAGAGACTGGGCGTAAAGCGCGCTGACGGTCAGTTCGTGCTGGCCGGCAACATTCTGGTTCGCCAGAGAGGCACCCACATCCATCCCGGCAACAACGTTGGGATCGGCAGCGATGACACCCTGTTCGCACTCATTGACGGCAAGGTCAAGTTTGAGCGCCTGGGCAAGGATCGCAAGATGTGCTCCGTTTACGCAGAGCAGTAAGAACACACACGACCGGGACATACACCATGCCCCGGTCGTTTTTTTGCCTGCGGCAATATGCGCGGGGCAGACGCTCCGTTCCCGCCGCACTGCTTGCACGTTTTCATCCTGAGAATCTGCATCCTGGGTTCTCCCCCCAGGACGCAGGAACCACAGCATATACGGCACGGTACCGACCCGTGCGAAAATGGAGGTTGATACCATGTTTGTAGATAAAGTAAAAATCTTCGTCAAGGCCGGCAACGGCGGCAACGGCGCCGTGGCCTTCCACCGGGAAAAATATGTGGCGGCCGGCGGGCCCGACGGCGGTGACGGCGGCCATGGCGGCTCCATTGTGGTCCGGGTGGACGACAACCTGTCCACGCTGATGGACTTCCGCTACCAGCGCAAGTACCAGGCCCCCAACGGCCAGGACGGCGAGGGCGGCCGCAGGGCCGGCAAGCGGGGGGAAAACCTGATCATCCGGGTGCCCCGGGGCACGGTGATCCGTGACGCAGAGACCGGCCAGGTCATCAAGGATATGTCCGATTCCGAGGACTTTGTGCTCTGCAAGGGCGGCCGGGGCGGCTGGGGCAACAAGCATTTTGCCACCCCCACCCGGCAGGTGCCCCGTTTTGCCAAGGCGGGTCTGCCCGGCCAGGAGCACGAGGTCATCCTGGAGCTGAAGCTCCTGGCGGACGTGGGGCTGGTGGGCTTCCCCAACGTGGGCAAATCCACCCTGCTGTCCGTCACGTCCAACGCCCACCCCAAGATTGCCAACTACCACTTCACCACGCTGTTCCCCAACCTGGGGGTCATCTATGTGGACGAGGGCGTCAGCTTCGTCATGGCGGACATCCCCGG
>DFIE01000016.1:0-5240 GCA_002372735.1 Clostridiales bacterium UBA3705 | reverse complement strand
ACATCCCCGGCATCATTGAGGGCGCTGCCGACGGCGCCGGTCTGGGCCACGATTTTTTGCGGCACATTGACCGCTGCCGGCTGATTCTCCACGTGGTGGACGTCTCCGGGTCCGAGGACCGGGACCCGGTGGAGGATTTTGAAAAAATCAATCGGGAGCTGGCGGAGTATTCCGCCGACCTGGCCGCCCGGCCCATGATTGTGGTGGCCAACAAGACAGATCTGCTCTATGACGGCAGCGACAATCTCAACCGTCTGCGCCAGTACGTCACCGCCAAGGGCCTGGAGTTCTATGAGATCTCCGCGGCCACCACCCAGGGCACCCGGCCCCTGATGCGCCATGTGGCCGAGCGGCTGCGCCAGCTGCCCCCGGTCACCTATTACGAGGCCGACTACGTCAAGCCCCTGGCCGAGGCCGGGGAGGCGGAGGACCTGCAGATCCAGCACATGGGCGACACCTGGATCATTTCGGGCAAGTGGCTGGCCCAACTGATCAACGACATCAACTTCGGCGACTATGAGTCCCGGATGTACTTTGACCGCCAGCTGCGGCGCTCCGGCCTGTTTACCCGTCTGGAGGAGATGGGCATCGAGGACGGAGACACCGTCAGCATCTACGATTTCGAGTTCGATTACGAGCGCTGATCCCGGACAAAAAGGCATCCATGACCCGCTGTACTGCAGGTGCATGGATGCTTTTTTACGGTGTATTTTGGGTGACCACCTGGACCTCCTGGGGCAGCTGGGAGGAGGGGTCCTCTGCGGGCTTTGTGCGGAACAGCAGCCCCACAAGAATCACGGCTGCCAGCACAAGCACCGCGGCCAGCAGCCACTGGCTGCTGCTCTTGCGCTTGCGATAGTGCCGGGCCAGGGCCGGGCTGTACTTTTGCTGGAATTCCCGCTGGGTCAGCTCCACCGGGCGATAGGCCGGCGCTTCGGCCCGGGGCGGCGCTTCTGTCACATTGGGCATCTGGGTCTGGCGCGGCTGCTCCAGCGGCGGCAGCTGGCCCAGATCCACCACCCCGTAGGATGTATAGTGGTGCCGGTGGTGCTCACTGTGGTGCTCGGTGCTGTGATGGCGGCTGCTGTGCTTGCGGAACAGGCCGCCTTGAGAGGAATGGTGCTGCATAATGACTCCTTACTGATCGTTCTACTGTCATTATAATGCAGAATGGTCGAAAAAGCAAGAACATTTTGTTCTAAGATATGTAATTCACACGAAAGCTGCTAAATCACACCGGGAAAGGAGTGATATCTTGCGTAAACTACTGGTTTATCTGAAGCCATACCGGGGCAGGATTGCCCTGGCCACACTGCTGATGGCTGTGTCCGCCATCTGTAATCTGCTGCTGCCCACCCTGATGTCCAACGTGCTGGACCAGGGGGTCTACGGCGCGCAGGAGGCGAACACCTTCGGCTTCATTCTCAAAACCGCCGGCTGGATGCTGGGCATCTCAGCCCTCAGCCTGGCCTCTGTGGCAGGGGGCTACTGGGTGGTGTACCATGTGATTTCGGGCTATACCTGGAGCCTGCGCTCCGCTCTGTTCCGCAAGGTGCACACCATGACCCTGGCGGAGGTGGGGCGCATCGGCGCCTCCAACCTGGTGACCCGCTCCACCCACGACGTCGGCACCCTGAACTGGGTGATCTCCATGCTCTGCGGCAGCATCATCACCATCCCGCTGATGTTCCTGGGGGGCGTCTTTCTCTGTATGCGGAAGGATTTTCGCCTGTCGCTGGTCATTGTCTGCGTTGTGCCCCTGCTGCTTGCGGCGGTGCTGCTGATGAGCAAGAGGATTGACAAGCTCTGGGAGATCTCTGACGAGTACTGCGACAAGCAGAACGACCTGGTGCGGGAGCGGCTGCGGGGCATCCGGGTGATCCGGGCCTTTGACCGGGAGCTTCTGGCCCACGGCCGCATCACCGACGCCACCCGGGTCATGGCGGATAACATCATCCGGGCCAACGTCCGCATGGCGATCATAGACCCCATGGCGGCCTTTGTGCTCAACACCGCGGCCCTGGTGATCGTCTACCTGGGCGGCGTCCGCATGGAGCGGGGCAGCGGTCTCACCCCCGGCGACGTCTTTGCCATGATCCAGTACATCAACATCATTCTGGGGGCCATTGTCTCGGTGTCCTTTGCCATTGTGATGCTGCCCCACGTGCGGGTGGCGGCCCGGCGGCTCAGCCAGGTGACGGAGTCCACCGGCCTGGAGGACGACCGCCCGGCCCGGGACCTGCACTTTGACGGGACCATTGACCTGGAGGGCGTCGGCTTCACCTATCCTGGCAGCGCCCTGCCCGCCCTGTCGGAGCTGAATCTCCACATCGGGGCAGGGGAGTGGGTCTCTGTCATCGGCGGCACGGGCTCCGGCAAGTCCACCCTGGCGGAGCTGCTGCTGGCCTTCCGAGATCCCACTGCGGGCACGCTGCGCTTTGGCGTGGCCGATGCCCACGCCGGCCCCTGGGATCGGATGCAGGACGCGGCAGAGCTCTCCCCCAAGGACGTCCGGGCCAACGTCTCCTGCGCCCTGCAAAAATCCATGCTCTACGCGGGTACCGTGGCGGAAAATCTCCGCATGGCCAAGCCGGACGCCACCGACGGGGAGCTCTGGCAGGCCCTGGAGCACGCTCAGATTGCAGACTTCCTCCGGCAAAAGCCCGAGGGGCTGAATTTCAAGCTGGAGCCCGCGGCCACCAACATCTCCGGCGGCCAAAAGCAGCGCCTGGCCATTGCCCGTGCCCTGCTCAAGGACGCGCCCATCTATCTGTTTGACGACTCCTTCTCCGCCCTGGACTTTATCACAGAGGCCAGGGTCCGCCGGGCCATCAATGAGCGGCTGGCGGGCCGCACCCGGATCGTCATCACCCAGCGGGTGGTCTCCGCCATGCACTCAGACCGGATCTTTGTCCTCTCTGACGGCGCCCTGGTAGGGGCCGGGACCCACGCAGAGTTGCTGGAGCGCTGCGCCATCTACCGGGAGATTTACACCTCCCAGACAGGAGGTGGGGCTGCGTGAGTACTGCAAATCACCCTGTAAAAAAGGAAAAGTCCCGCCTCTTTGACGAGACGGGCAAGCGCCTGCTCCGGGAAATCAAGCCCCTTTGGGGCTGGATTCTGCTCTCCGCCCTGCTCTGCCTGGTTCTGATCGGCTGCGCCGTGGCGGCCCCGGAGCTGCTGGGCGGCCTGGTGGACCGGCTTTACGCCTGGGTCAAGGCCCCCGGGCCCGGTCTGGCCAAAAGCCTGCTGCCCGGGCTGGGGCTGCTGCTGGGGATCTACGCCCTCCAGGGCGCGGTGACCTACGGCAACTCCTATCTGCTGAACAACGTGGTCAGCCGCTATTTCTGCGCTGAGCTGCGCATCCGCCTGTCGGCAAAGCTGTGCCGGCTGCCGGTGTCCTATGTGGACAAAACCCCCGCCGGGGACGTGATCGACCGGATGATGGAGGACGTGGGCAACATGGCCGACTCCATTTACGGCATTGTAGAAATCCTGCTCACAGGCTTTTTGCAGATGCTGGTGATTGCGGTGATCCTGTTTCTCACCGACTGGCGCATGGCCATCCCGGTGGTGCTGCTCTCGCCCCTGTCCGTGCTCCTGTCTGCCAAAATGGCCACCCTGGGGGAAAAGCACTGGGACAAGCACTTCAACCTGGGGGGCGAGCTGACGGCCCTGGCAGAGGAGGCCTATACCAACTACCCCACCACCAAGGCCTTCAACCGGGAGGCGGCGCTGCAGGAAAAGTACGACGAGCTCTCGATGCGCCACCAGCGCAACGGCATCTTCGGCAACTTCCTGTCCGCCATTGTCCAGCCTGTCATCGTCTTTGTGGACGCCCTGGCCTATATCGCTGTGGCGGTGCTGGGGGGCTGGCTGATCGTCCACCGCAATCTCCCCATCGGCACGGTGGTCACGGTGATCTTCTTTGCCCGGCAGCTCTCCGCCCCGCTGGAGCGGATCGCCTTTGGTCTGAGCTTTGTGCAGCACGTCAAGTCCGCCGCCAAGCGTGTATTCACCCTGCTGGACCTGCCGGAGGAGCATGACCCTTCCGGCACCGTCCAGGCCCCCATCCGGGGCAGGGTGGAGTTCCGCCATGTGGATTTCTCCTACGATCCGGACAAGCCTCTGATCCGGGATCTGAGCATGGACGTGCGCCCCGGCCAGAAGGTGGCCATCGTGGGCCCCACCGGCGCGGGCAAGACCACCATTGTGAATCTGCTCATGCGCTTTTACGACATCCAAAAGGGGCAGATTCTCATTGACGGCCGGGATATCTCCCAGCTGTCCAGGGCCGAGACCCGCCGCCTGTTTGCCATGGTCCTGCAGGACACCTGGCTGTTCAAGGGCACCGTGGCAGAGAACGTCTGCTACGGCAGCCCGGAGGCCACCCGCGCCCAGATTGAAGAGGCCTGCGACTGTGCCTACTGCGACCATTTCATCCGCCGGCTGCCCCAGGGCTACGACACTGTGATCTCCGAGGACAGCACCGCTGTCTCCTCCGGCCAAAAGCAGCTGCTCACCATTGCCCGGGCCCTGCTGGCCGACCGCAGCCTGCTGATTCTGGACGAGGCCACCTCCAACGTGGACACCCGCACAGAGCTGCTGATCCAAAAGGCCATGGACCGGCTGATGGGCGGCAGAACCTGCTTTGTCATTGCCCACCGGCTCTCCACCATTGTGGACGCCGACGTGATCCTGGTGATCCGGGACGGGCAGATTGTGGAGCAGGGCCGCCACCGGGACCTGCTGGCGCAAAAGGGCTTCTATTACGAGCTCTTCACCAGCCAGTATCAGATCTGATCCCACCCCCCGCCGCAGCTGCGGCGGGGGCTTTGTCTTGGGGGAGAATTTACAATTTCTTCTTTTCTTGCGGGGGAAGATGTGCTATAATATATGAAAATTGCTGTGGAGGGCCCGCCCCTCCCGGAAAGGACCGAATATGGGACTGCTGCAAAAGCTGTTTGGTACCACCTCCGAGCGCGAGGTGAAAAAATTAAATCCTCTCATCAGTAAAATCGAGGCCCTGGAGGCCCCCTACAAAACCCTGTCCGACGAGGCCCTGCGGGCCAAGACCCCCGAGCTGAAGCAGCGCCTGGCCCAGGGCGAGAGCCTGGACGACATCCTGCCCGAGGCCTTTGCTGCCGTGCGGGAGGCTGCCTGGCGTGTGCTGGGCATGCGGCCCTATCGGGTGCAGCTCATCGGCGGCATCATCCTCCACCAGGGGCGCATCGCCGAGA
>DFIE01000156.1 GCA_002372735.1 Clostridiales bacterium UBA3705 | reverse complement strand
GCCGAGGAGGAAGGCCCCGCCGAGGAGGAAGGCCCCGCCGAGGAGGAAGCCCCTGCCGAGGAGAAAGCCCCTGCCGAAGAGACACAGGGGCCCGCGCCCATGATGGAGCGCAGCGAGGCCTGCGCCACCAAGCTGGACCGGCTGATCCACCAGGCCATGGACTTCTCCCTGGAAAACCCCCTGCTCAGACTCACCGGGGACGGGCTGGCCTTTGCCCTGGACCCCGGCCGGTACTACGCCGGGGGCTATACCGACGCGGGGCTGTACACCTGCCTGCGCCAGGGGGCGGAGGAGCTCTCCGCCCAGGAGATTGAGGGCCGGCTGCTGGCCCTGATGAGCGAGGACCGGCTATCCCGGCGGGAGGTGGGCTCTCCCAGCGCCTATCTGTTCACCGGTCTGCTCCGGTGGATCCCCAAAAACCAGACCGAGCCCGTGGAAGCCCCCCTGTATCTGACCCCCGCGGACGTGTACCGCAACCCCCGGGGCGAGGTGGTGTTCCGCTGCGAGGCCCAGGAGGCCGAGCTGAACCCGGTGCTGCGCCAGCTGCTGCTGGAGGACTTTGCCATTGATCTGTCCGCCCTGGCCGGGGCCCCCGGCAGGGATTGGGAGAACCGCCTTGCCCTGCTGCAGGACATTCTCTCCGGCCGGGAGGACTGGGCTGTGGAGGCAGACCGCGCCGTGCTGGCCAACTGCCGCATGCCCAGCGAGGCCATCTACCGGGGCCTGCAGGACAGCGCGCTCACCGACCACCCGGTGGTGCGGGGCATCCTGGAGGGGGCCATGACCTGGGACAACGCCCTGCCCCAGGGGGAAGACGAGGCCCCCATCGGCACAGTGAACGCCTTCCCCAGTGACAGCTCCCAGCGGCAGATTGCCGTCCTGGCCCGGCAGCTGCGGGCCCAGGTGGTCTTCGGCCCGGCGGGCAACGGCAAGAGCCAGACCATCGGCAACGTGATTGCCGACCAGCTGAAGCGGGGCAAGCGGCTGCTCTTTGTGGCCGAAAAGCCCTCGGCCCAGCAGGTGATTCTGGACAAGCTGGCCCAGCTGGGGCTGGATCCCTTCTGCCTGTATCTGCCCGACGGCAGGCACCGCCCCGCGGAGCTGGCCCGGGCAGTGGACAACGCCCTGCACGCCATTGCCTCCGCCCGCCCCGCCCAGCCGGGCAACAGCCTGGAGCACCTGACCCAGGTGGAGCAGACCCTGCTGGACCACTTTACCACCCTGCGCCAGCGGGGAGAGGACGGCAAGACCCTGCCCCAGGTGATCAACGAGCTGGAGAGCTGCGAGACCCTGCCCCGGTTTGACTGCACCGACCGGCTGGACGCCGACCCCGACGACCCGGAGACCGAGCGGCTGTTTACCGCCTTCCTGCTGGCGGCGGAGCAGACCGACCTGACCCCCTACCCCTACCTGCCCTGGATGCGCCGGCTGCGCTCGGAGCGGGAGGAGGACAAGACCCTGCCCGACCGGGTCCGGGAGGCCCAGAAGGCCTACCGCAGCTTCCTGGCGGCCCTGGACAAGGCCGTGGAGCTCACCGGGCTGAAGGAGCCGGAGCTGGACACCCAGAAAACCGCGGGTCTGCTGCTGCAGTGGGCCGGCATCCTGCCCAAGGTGCCCAAGGTGGGCCCGGAGCTGGGCGCCCCCACTGACCTGAAGCTGCTGCACCGGATTTTGGTCCTCTCCACCCAGGTTTCCACCCTGCCCACCGAGGCCGAGCAGTACGACCGGGCCGAGGCGGAGCTGTGGCCCCTGGTGGAGGCCCTGTCCGCCAACGTGGACAACGAATACGCCGCCCCCCTGCGCAGCCGGGAGGCCGCCCTGCAGATGCGGGTGAAGAAGCGCCGGTTTAACGAGTTTATGCAAAAGCTGCTGCTGCGCACCGCCCAGAGCTCCCCCTCCCAGCGGGAACGGCTGGTAGACCTGGTCTACCAGGTGGGCCGGGGCGAGGGCGGCGACCTGATCCAGGCCCTGGCCGGACTGCAGGCCTACTACGACGCCTACCGCAAGATCCTGGCCGAGGTGAGCCCCCTGGTGCTCACCCTGCGGCCCATGCCCATGTCCAAGGGCGAGATGCTGGAGAAATGGCTGCAGTACCAGGCCGCCGGTGAGGCCCTGGAGCGGTATCTCATTGCCCAGAGCCGGGCTGAGAGCGTGGGCCTGGCCCCGGTGACCGAGGAGCTGGCCACCCGGCTGCGGAGCGGCCTGTGGACCCCGGACACCGCCCGGGACGCCTGGCGCCGGCTGAAGCTGGAGCGCCGGGCAGAGCGTCTGCTGCAGGCCAACGCCCAGGCTGTGGACTTTGCCCGGCTGGACTGCGCCGGCACCCTGGAGCAGTACCGCGCCCTGGCCGAGCAGGCCCGGGCGGACTACCGGCTGGAGCTGGTGCAGCAGGTCATTGCCTCTATGCCCCGGCTGACCGAGGGCGTATTTGACGACCCGGCCCTGGGCGCCCTGCAGCGGCTGATCCGCCGCAGCGGGGCAGACACCGGGCTGCGCACCGTGTTTGAGCAGGCGGGCCCCGCCCTGCAGCAGCTGTTCCCGGTGATGATTCTGGGTCCGGCCAGCGCGGCGGAGTATCTGTGCCCCAGCCTGCCCCGGTTTGACCTGGTCATCTTTGACGAGGGCTCCCAGCTGCCCACCTACAAGGCCATTTTGCCCATTGCCCGGGCCGAAGCCTGCATGTTTGTGGGCGACGAAAAGCAGCTGACCCCCACTGCCTTCTTCCAGAAGAATCTGCAGGAGGCCGACGGCTCCGCCACCCGGCGGGAGGCCATCCTGGAGGACGCCATTATCACCTCTATGCCCCAGCATATGCTCCGCTACCACTACCGCAGCGCCCAGGAGGCCCTGGTGGCCTTCTCCAACGAGCGCTACTACGGCGGGCGGATCGTCACCTTCCCCAATGCCTCCACCGGGCTGGAGGGCGTGTCCTGCGTGTATGTGGAGGACGGCATCTACGACCGGGGCGGCACCCGCACCAACCAGCGGGAGGCCGAGACCGTGCTGGACCGGGTGGAGGTCATCTATGAAGCCCTGGATGAGGACACCCAGGACAGCCTGGGCATCCTTACCTTCAACATGGAGCAGGCAAAGCTCATCCAGTCTCTGCTCCAGACCCGGGCCCACGAGAAGCCCGAGCTCTACGACCGGATTCTCCGGCTGACCGACGTGGTCAACCTGGAGGCCTGCCAGGGCAAGGAGTGGGACCGGACCATTCTGTCCACCGCCTACGGCCCCGACAGCGACGGCGGCTTCAGCACCAACCTGGGCCCCATGGGCAAGGCGGAGGGCGCCGGCCGGCTGAACGTGATGATCACCCGGGCCAGAAAGGCCCTGTGCCTGGTCACCTCCCTGACCCCCGAGCTGCTGGGCGAGGACGCCAAGCTGGGGCTGAAGGATCTGCGGGACTTTATCCGCTTTGCCCGGGGCGAGCTGGTGCTGAACACCGTGCAAACCCAGGCCGCCGGAGAGACCCAGGGCATCGCCGCCTCGGTGTGCCGGGCCCTGGAGGAGATGGGCTTTAAAACCCATGTGAACATCGGCTGCTCGGAGTGCAAGGTGGACATCGGCGTGCTGAACGAGGACGAGACCGGCTACCGCCTGGGCATCCTGCTGGATGACTTTGAAGCCCGGTTTGACCCCATGGACTACGAAATCACCATCCCCGCCATGCTGCGGCAGAAGGGCTGGCAGCTCTACCGGCTGCAGAGTCTGAACTGGCACAGCAGCCGCCAGCTGGAGCTGGCGCAGCTGCGCAAGCTGCTGCACTGAGCGTACAAAAAACCTGCGTTCCGGTTCGCCGGAACGCAGGTTTTTTGTTTGTTGGGAATTACAGCCGGTACATGCCGTCCAGGTGCAGGACGTTGCGGGTGTCCAGCACCACTTTATCGGCCAGCTTGTGGGCCTGCTCTTTGATCTCGTTGTGGCCCACCATAATGACCACCAGGTCCACGTCCGCCAGGAAGGCGTCCAGGTCGTGGTACTGGTTGGGGGTGATGTCCCGCTTGACGTAGGGATCGTAGCACTTCAGCGGGGCGGCCAGGTGACGGGCCTGGGCCTCCAGCAGCTGCAGGGTGGGAGACTCCCGGCAGTCGTCCACGTTCTCTTTGTAGGTCAGGCCGTACAGGCCCACTCTGGACAGGTCGGTCATGCCCCGCTGGGCCATGATATCGGCAATGCGGCCCAGGACGTACTCGGGCATGCCGGCGTTGAGCACCATGGACTCGTTGATCACCTTGGTCAGGCCGGGGTAATCCCCCACCAGGAACCAGGGATCCACGCTGATGCAGTGGCCGCCCACGCCGGGACCGGGCTGCAGAATGTTGACCCGGGGATGCATGTTGCAGATGCGGATGATCTCGTACACGTCCATGCCGTCATGCCGGCAGAGCTTGGCCAGCTCGTTGGCAAAGGCGATGTTCACCGCCCGGAAGGTGTTCTCCACCACCTTGGTCATCTCGGCGGTGCGGATGTCGGTGGTGACGATCTGCCCCTGGCAGAAGGAGGCGTACAGCGCCTTGACCCGCTCGCCGATGGCGGGGTCGTCTGCGCCCAGGGTGCGGTTGTTGTGCAGCAGCTCGTGGACCATGTTGCCGGGGATGATCCGCTCGGGCGCGTGGACCAGGTGGATGTCCTCGCCGATGGTCAGCCCCTTGCCGGTGACCACCGGGCGGACGTACTTGTCGATGGAGCCGGGAGAGATGGTGGACTCAATGACCACCACGGCGCCCTTGGGGGCTACGGTGAGCACCTGCTCCAGGGCGGAAATGATATACCCCGGGTCCAGCTTTTTGCTGAAGCTGTCATAGGGGGTGGGAACTGAGATGATATAGGTGTCCGTGACCTGATACTCGGTGGTAAAGCGGATGCCGCAGGCCACTGCCTGGGCAAACAGCTCCTCCAGCCCGTCCTCCTGGAAGGTGACCTTGCCGGCATTCAGGGTGGCGACCAGCTGCGGGTTATAGTCGGTGCCCACGACTTCAACCCCGTGAGAGGCCATCATCAGCGCGGTGGGCAGGCCGATATATCCCAGACCGATTACATTAACCATGTGAAAATCCTCCGTTGGATAAATGGGTTTACTTGCCAGTATTTTAGCGAATCAGGCACGGTTTGTCAAGGCATATTCCCGATTACGGGAACATAAAGCCAAAGGGATCCTCCGTTTCGGGGGGCGTGGTCTCCTGCTGGGGCTGCTGGGCCTGGGGCAGGTCCTTGGGCCGGGCGTCAAAGGTGATCTCCAGGTCCAGATACTGGCCGCTGCGGAAGACGGTGACGGTGGTGGTGTCGCCGGCCTTGTAGTGCTGCAGGGCGGTGACCAGCTCCTCATAGGAGGAGATCACCGTGTCGCCCAGGCCCACAATCACGTCGCCCTGCTGGATGCCGGCCTTTTGGGCGCAGAAGCCGTCCACCACCTGGCCGATATAGGCCCCGGCGGGCAGGTTGGCCCCCTGGACCGCGGCGGAGTCCCCCACCTGGACGCCCAGGTATGCCCGGTTGGTCACATAGCCGTACTGCTCCAGATCGTCCAGAATGGCCATGACGTCGTTGATGGGAATGGCAAAGCCCAGGCCCTCCATGGAGGCGCCGGAGGTGGTTTCGCCGGAGTATTTGGCGGTGACAATGCCCACCACGTTGCCCGCGGCGTCAAACAGCGGGCCGCCGGAGTTGCCGG
>DFIE01000131.1 GCA_002372735.1 Clostridiales bacterium UBA3705 | reverse complement strand
CCGAAGGCCTCCCGGATCTTGTTTTCCAGGTAGCGCTGGTAGGAGAAGTGGAACAGTCGCGCGTCGTTGCAGAAGATGACAAAGTGGGGGGGCTTGACCCCGATCTGGGTCATGTAGTAGACCTTGAGCCGGCGGCCCTTGTCAGAGGGCGGCTGGACCCGGGCGGTGGCGTCGGCCAGAACGTTGTTCAAAAGGCCCGTGGTGATGCGCAGGGCAGACTGCTCGTTGACGTAGTTGATCAGCTCGTACAGCTTGTCCACCCGCTGGCCGGTCTTGGCCGAGAGGAAGAGCACCGGGGCGTAGAGCAGATAGCTCAGTCCCTTGCGGATCTCCTCGGTCATCTTGTCCATGGTGTGGGTGTCCTTGTCGATCAGATCCCATTTGTTGACCACCAGGATGCAGGCCTTGCCCGCCTCATGGGCCAGGCCGGCGATTTTGGTGTCCTGCTCGGTGACCCCCTCCTGGGCGTCGATCATGATGAGACACACGTCCGCCCGGTCAATGGCCGAGATGGAGCGCATGTTGCTGTATTTTTCGATGGCGTCGTCCACCTTGGACTTCCGCCGCATACCGGCGGTGTCGATGAACAGGTACTTGCCGTGCTCGTTTTCAAAGTAAGAGTCGATGGCGTCCCGGGTGGTGCCCGCCACGTCGGAGACAATCACCCGCTCCACACCCAGAATCTTGTTGAGCAGGCTGGACTTGCCCACGTTGGGCTTGCCGATGATGGCTACCTTGACGATCTCATCCTCGGGCTCGGCCTCCTCCTCGGGGGGCAGGTGCTCGGTGCAGAAGTCCAGCAGGTCGCCGGTGCCGTGGCCGTGGATGGCGGAGACCTCAATGGGGTCGCCCAGGCCCAGGGCGTAAAACTCGTAGACCTCCGGGTTCACCGGGCCCACGGCGTCGCACTTGTTCACCGCCACGCAGACGGGCTTTTTGCTGCGCTTGAGCAGTGTGGCGACTTCTAAATCGGCGGCGGTGACGCCCACCTTCACGTCGGTGACCATGATGATCACGTCGGCGGTCTGGATGGCGATTTCCGCCTGGCGGCGCATAAAGAGCAGCATCTCGCTGTCGGTGGAGGGCTCGATGCCGCCGGTGTCGATCAGCTCAAAGGTGCGGCCGTTCCACTCGCACTCGCCGTAAATCCGGTCTCTGGTGACGCCGGGGGTGTCCTCTACAATGGCGGTGCGGTGACCGGTGAGCTTGTTAAAAAGCATGGATTTGCCAACATTGGGCCGGCCCACGATGGCAACATAGTGTTTCGCCAAAAGAATCCCTCCTCTCGGGGTATACATCCATTATGCCACAATCTGTGCGGCTTTGCAATCGGAAAAATGGAAATGATTTGTAAATTCTGCCAGAAATAAAAAGCAGAGAGGAAGGCCGGCAAGACGTCCTTCCTCTCAACTTTCATTCCACATACGAATTACTCCGCAGCAACTTCGACAACCTGACGGCCATTGTAGTAACCGCAAGCCTTGCAGGCTCTGTGGGGCAGACGGGGCTCGCCGCAGTGGGGGCAAGCGACCACGCCGGGAACGGACAGCTTCCAGTGGGAGCTGCGTCTCTTGTCGCGTCTTGCTTTGGAAACCTTTCTCTTAGGAACAGCCATGGTGACACCTCCTCGGTATGCATGCCTCTAAGGCAACAATTTACTTCTCTAGCAGCTGCTTGAGCACAGCCAATCTCGGATCTGGATCCGGCTGACAGTCGCAGGGACCGTCGTTCAGGTTTTTCCCGCATCGACAGCAAAGACCCTTGCAGTCCTCCTTGCAAAGGAGCTTGGGTTCCATGCTCAGGACGAAGGTGGTGGTGACGATATCATCCAGATCGGCGCAGTCGTTTTCCATCAGGAACAGCCAGGGGTCTTCCTCCCCGTCGTCATTGGCAAGCTCTGCTGCCAGAATGGCGTGCATGGGGAACTCCACCGGCTTGACCACATCCCTGGCGCAGCGGTCGCAGCTGCCGTGGAGGGTGGTACGAACGGTGCCGGAAAGGACATAAACATCGGCGGTATTCCGGATCTCGCCCTGGGCCCGGACGGGCTCGGTAACGGGGCAGCCTCCGCCAAATACGAGATCATGAAGATCAAGCTCCACCTCAAAAGGTATCGTGCCGCCGGGATTATCTTTCAGCTTGGATAAATTCAGCAGCATAGCTCTCTCCCAATCCCATAGTCATGCACGCAATATTATAACGAGGAAGGCCCGGTTTGTCAAACACTTTTTTGGTTTTTTTGAAAAAAGTTGGTGTTGCGCAGGGGCGGAGAGATATAGTATAATGAGTGCGGCCCCGGCCAACCAAACCATCCATCTGCAGAGGTGCCTGTCACGATGAAAGAATTTACCATTACCAAAAACGACGCCGGGCAGCGGCTGGACCGGTTTTTGGCCAAAAACGTCCCCCTGCTGCCGGCCTCTCTGGCCCAGAAGTATATCCGGCTGAAGCGGATCAAGCTGGACGGCAAGCGTGCCGACCGGGATACCCGCCTGTGCGAGGGCAACGTGCTGCAGCTGTACATCAACGACGAGTTCTTTGACACCCCCAGGCCGGAGAACGCCTATCTCACCGTCACCGCCCCCAGGCTGAACATCGTCTATGAGGACGAAAATCTCCTCCTGGTGGACAAAAAGCCCGGCCAGGCCGTGCACCCCCATGACGGGGCGGAGTACGGCAGAACACTGATTGACCACATCCAGGCCTATCTGTACGCCAAGGGAGAGTGGAAGCCCCGGCAGGAGCACGCCTTTGCCCCCGCCCTGTGCAACCGCATTGACCGGAACACCGGGGGCATTGTCATTGCGGCCAAAACCGCCGAGGCCCTGCGGATCCTGAACCAGAAGATCAAGGACCGGGAGCTGGAAAAGCGCTATCTCTGCCTGGTACACGGCACCCCAAAGCCCCCCCAGGGGCGGTTGGAGGGCTTTGTCTTCAAGGACGCAAAGCAAAACCGGGTCTATGTGACCCAAAAGCCCCAGCCCGGGGCCAAAACCGCCGTGACCCTCTACCGCACCCTGGCCAGCCGCAACGGCCTGTCTTTGGTGGAGTGTGAGCTGATCACCGGCCGGACCCATCAGATCCGGGCCATGATGGCTGCCGCCGGCCACCCCCTGCTGGGCGACGGCAAGTACGGCAAGCTGGACAAGCGGTACGACCGCAAGTATCAGGCGCTGTATTCCTACGACCTGCGCTTTGCCTTTACCACCGACGCCGGCTGCCTGGAGTATCTGAACGGCAGGCACTTCCGGGTGCAGGAGGTGGAGTTTGTGCAGGAGTTCTTCCCCGGGGTGCAGCTGCCGGTCAGGGAATGATCTTGCTCCGCTTGAGATACCGCTCTTCCTCCGAGAAGACGCAGCCGCAGTACTTCTGCATATAAAAGCCCAGCTCCCGGGCCCGCTCCTGCCCCCGGCGGAACAGGGGCCGGAAGTCCCGGTACAAAAAGGCCACATGGTATGTCTCTGCGGCGGCCTCGGCTACCTGCTTCATCAGCTCGTGGTTTTGATAGGGCGAGATAAACAGGCTGGAGGTAAAGCTGTCATAGCCGTGCGCGGCGGCGTACTGCGCCGCCGCGGACAGGCGCATCTCGTAGCACTTGACGCAGCGGCCGGCAATGTCCTCCGCCACGGCCCGGACAAAGGGCCGCAGGGCGTAGTCGTTTTGCTCCACCAGGGGCAGCTTGATCTGCAGGGCGTAGTCCCGCAGGCAGTTGCGCCGGGCCCGGTACTCGGTAAAGGGGTGGATGTTGGGGTTATACCAAAAGCCGGTGACCTCCTGCCCCTCCTGCCGGAGGGAGTCAATGCACATATTGGCGCAGGGGGCACAGCAGATGTGCAGCAGTGTGTTCATAGTAAAATCAGCCTCCTCGGCCGCTCCTCCGGAGCGGCTTTTGCTATTTTACCACAGGTCCGGAAAAAAGTAAAGCCGGGCTGTTTGTGCAAAAAACGGGACATACGCTTTGGATTTTCAGTTGACATTGATGTCACAGTTGACTATAATTTAGATGTATAGGTGGATGATGGGCTTATTGTGCCCTTTTGTCCCCGTTTTGACAAAGAGAGGAAGGGTCGGCATGCCGAAGCTCAAGGCGAAAAACAAAGACGGCTTTCTGCGGGTAAGCGTCAAGCTCCAGCGGGGAGAGATTCTGGCCCAGCGGGACCTTTCCATGGTGGGCCAGCTGGGGCTGCGGGGGCTGTTAACCCCCCAAATTCTGAAGCCCGACACCCTGGAATACACCGGCCCCCAGGGGATCTCCCTGGAGGAGCTGCTGCGTCGGCGGCTGAACGCCCACGTGTTCTATGATCTGATGGCCCAGGTGGTGAGCCTGGAGCGGCGGATGTCCGCCGCCGGCTTCCCGGTAAAGCACCTGTGCACCGAGCTGCCGTACATCTATATCAACCCCAACACCCTGCGCCTGGCCTTTGTCTATCTGCCCCTGGAGGGTGGCCAGCCCCGGGTGGTGCTGCGGGAGCTGATGGGCCGGATTGCCGGCCGGTGGCAGTGCGCCGACCAGCCCAGCTGGGAGGCCATCAACGCCTACATGACCTTTATCACCCGGCTGCCCGCCTACCAGCCGGAGGAAATTCTGGCCTACATCAAGCGCTGTGACCGCCAGGTGGCCGAGCGGCTGTATCTGGAGCGGACCTCCCACAGCGGCTTTATCACCGACAAGCAGGCGGATTATTACAAGCACTACAACCCCTCTGCCGGCCGGCCCCAGCCGGCGGCTGCCCCGTCGGCTGCCCCGGTTGTGCCCCAGGCCCCGGCCGCCCAGACGGCCCCTGCGGCACCTGTTGCCCCTGCAGCGCCGGCAGCCCCTGCCCCGCGTCCGGCGCCTGCCGCCCCCGCTGCAAGCCCGGCCCCGGAAGCCCGGGACGTTCCCCTGAGCCCCATGCTGGCCGCCCTGCAGGAGACCACAGCCCTGGACGAGCCGGAGGCCCTCCCCGTCCCGCCGGTACCCACCCGGGCGGAGATTGAAACCTCCCTGCCCGCCCCCGGGCCCGTGCCGGACCAGGCCGACATTGAAACTGCCCTGCTGGCGCCGGAGGCCGCGCCCGACCCCGCTCCGGCTCCCGCGCCTGACCAGGCAGAGATCGAAACCGCCCTGCTGGCGCCGGAGGCGGAGCCGGAACCCGAACCGGCACCTGCACCGGAGCCGGAACCCGCGCCGGTGTTTGCCCCCGTGCCGGAGCCGGAACCCGCGCCCGCACCCGTGCCCGTGCCGGCACCGGAGCCGACGCCTGCCCCGGCAGCATCCCCTGTTGAGGAGACTGCTTTGCTGGGCTATGCCGGGGTGCTGCCCTACCCCTATCTGATCCGCCGCTACACCGGCGAGCGGATCAGCATCAACAAGCCGGTGTTCCGCATCGGCAAGGAGCGCAGCTGCGCGGACTTCTATGTGGCCAACAACCCGGCCATCAGCCGGGTCCACGCGGATCTGCTGTGCCGGAACGGACTGTACTACGTCCGCGACCGGAATTCCACCAACAAGACCTTCCTCAACGGCCGGACCCTGATCCCGGAGATGGAGATCCCCCTCCACGACGGGGATCTGCTCCAGCTGGCCAACGAGGAGTTTGAGTTCCACCTGCCCCAAATCGGGGAGGATGGGGCCGGCCAGGGCGCACTGGGCGCCCGGCCCATACAATAAGCGGCGGCCCCGGCTGCCGGAGGAGGCGTTACGATGCAATTTATCGCAGCGGCGGAGACCGACATCGGCAATGTGAAAACCACCAACCAAGACAGCGCCCTGATTCTGCAGGCCGACAGCCCCATGGGCCAGGTGCTGATGGCCGTGCTGTGCGACGGCATGGGCGGCCTTTCCAAGGGCGAGCTTGCCAGCGCCGCGGTGATCCGCCGGTTTGAAGCCTGGTTTGACCAGGAGCTGGCCTGTGAGCTGGTAAACCCCGATTTGCAGGTCATCGGCGGGCAGTGGGCCCTGCTGCTGAAGGAGCTGAACGCCCAGCTGCTGGACTACGGCCTGCAACACGACTGCTCCTTGGGCACCACCTTTACCGGGATGCTCTTTGTGGGCGACCAATACATGATTACCCATGTGGGCGACACCCGGGCCTATGCCATCGACACGGAGCTGGAGCTGCTCACCGAGGACCAGACCTACGTCCACCGGGAGATCCTGCGGGGCAACATGACCCCCCAGCAGGCCCGGACCGACCCCAAGCGCAACATGCTGCTGCAGTGTGTGGGGGCCTCCAAGGGGGTGGAGCCGGCGCTGTACTACGGCAAAACCCGGCCCGGCGTGTATATGCTCTGCTCCGACGGCTTCCGCCACGAGATCACCCCCCAGGAGATCTACGACGGGCTGAACCCCGCCCGGCTGCCCGACAAGGCCGCCATGCATCAAAATGCCCGACAGCTGATTGAGCTGGTGAAATCCCGCCGGGAGCGGGACAACATCACCGTGATTCTGATCCGGGCCGAGGAGGTGCGCCATGACTGAAATCGGCGCCGTCATTGACGGCAAGTATGAAATTCTGACCGAAATCGGCCGGGGCGGCATGTCGGTGGTCTACCTGGCCATGGACAAGCGGCTGAACAAGCAGTGGGCTGTCAAGGAGGTCCGCAAGCGGGGCACCTCCAAAAACGACGAGATCGTAGTCAACAGCCTGATGGCCGAGGCCAACCTGATCAAGCGGCTGGACCACCCGGCCTTCCCCCGGATTGTGGACATCATCGACAACGGCGAGACCATCTACATTGTGATGGACTACATAGAGGGCGAGTCTCTGGACAAGATCCTGCTGGAGCACGGCCCCCAGCCGGAAAAGGCCGTGATCAACTGGGCCATGCAGATCTGCGACGCGCTGAACTATCTGCACAGCCAGAAGCCCCACCCCATTATCTACCGGGATATGAAGCCCGGCAACCTGATGCTGAAGCCCGAGGGCGAGTTCGGCATCATCAAAATCATCGACTTCGGCATCGCCCGGGAGTTTAAAGACAAGAACCTGGCCGACACCACCGTGCTGGGCACCCGGGGCTATGCCTCCCCGGAGCATTACGCCGGCCACACCGACGTCCGGTCAGACATCTTCAGCCTGGGCATGACCATGCACCACCTGCTCACCGGGGTGGACCCCCGGAAGGGCGAGCAGTACGCCTCGGTGCGGAACTGGAACCCCAGCCTGTCTGAGGGCATTGAGATTATCGTTGACAAATGCACCCAGCCCGCCCCGGAAAACCGGTACCAGAGCTGCAGCGAGCTGCTGCAGGATCTGTACCACCCCGAGGCCCTGACCAAGGACTTCCGCCGGCGCCAGCGGGGCAAGCTGATCGCCTTTTTGGCTGCGGCAGGGCTGAGCCTGGTACTGCTGGGCGCGGGCTTCGGCCTGCGGGCGCTGGGCAGCCAGGCCCAGCGCAGCAACTACAACCAACTGCTCCAGCAGGGCACCCAGGGCTATCTGGACGCGATGGACGTCTTCCCCAACAACCCGGAGGCCTATGAGCGGCTGCTGGACCAGTACGAGGAATACATCTTTGCCAACGACAGCCTGAGCCAGCAGGACTACGCCAGCTTTACAGGCAAATACACCCTGCAGGTGAAATCCACCGCCGCAGACGTGAGAAACGACGCCCGGTTTATGAGCGACCCCGAGGCCTTTGCGGAGATCAACTACCGCTTCGGCGCCATGTGCTTTGCCAACTACGAGGGGGGCAACAATATCCGGGAGCAGATCAACAGCTCCTACCGGTTCTTCCAGTTCAACCATGTGGCGGCGGAGAACGATCTGGTGGGGGACTACAACGGCAGCACCATCAACGAGTGCTATTACCAGATCTGCGACTTTTACAAGCAATACATTCTCAACCAGACCGCCGACGGGGCCTCCCCGGAGAAGATGGGCCAGCTGATCCGCAATCTCAACGGCCTGCTGGATCAGATCGAGCCCGACCCCGCGGCCCCCAACTACGAAAAGCTGCAGCTGTACAAGTCCATTGTACAGGTGCTGTACAACACCCGGCGGGATCTGGCCCTGTCCGGCTTTGCCCAGCAGGACGTCACCAATCTGTTCAACCGGGCCTGCGACGCGGCGGCGGCCATGGAGCTCTCCGACAGCAAGGCGCTCCAGCAGCAGCTGCAGCAGGAGATTCTGGAACACCGGGAGAGCTATCTCACCGCCATTCGCAGCGAGTTTGAATCCAGGGGAGGAGGCAGTGACAATGGCTAAGCCCGATCTGTTCTTTGCCCTGTCCACCGTGGCCTTTGTGCTGGCCGGCCTGCTGTTTGCAGCGGCGGTGGTGCTGTTTATCGTTTTGAAAATTCCCAAGGTGATTGACTACTTCACCAACCGGTCCGCCAAAAAGCACATCCGGCAGACCACCGCGGCCCGGCCCGGCACCCAAGGCGCTCCCTTCCGGCCGGACGGGTTGCGTCCGGCCCCTGCCGGGCAGACAGCCGCCCCCGGGGCAGCGGCCCCCGCGCCCGCCGGCCAGGCGCCGCTGCGGGCCCAGCCTGCCCCCAACATCCGGCCGGAGACCGGCCTGCTGCAAGGCGGCGCCCCGGAGACCGGCCCCGCCCCGGGCCAGACTGTCAACCTGGCGGAGCAGACCGCTCTGCTCACCGCCGAGGGCACTGAGGTCCTGGCAGAAACCGTGGCCCGGGCCGAGGCGCAGCGGCCCCGGGTAGAGCTGCGGGTCCTGGAGCGGGTGGTGCTGATCCACACCGACGAGGTGATTGCGTGAGAGCCAGGCGTTTTGTGCATCTGCACCGGCTGAGCTTTGCAGCCGCGGCGCTCAGCGCCGGGTCACTGCTGCCCCTGATCTGGGCCGACCGGCTGACCGAGGCCGGCAGGCAGCGCCTGCTGCCGGCCTGCGGCGCAGGCTTTTGGCTGTTTTTCGCCCTGGAGCTGCTGACGCTGCTGCCCCAGGCCCGGCTGCGGCCGGGGCTGGAGACCGTGCTGGAGAAGGTGCGGATCCCCTGGCGGGGCAGCGTGGGCCTTGGGGCCCTCAGCTTCCTGAAGAATCGGGACGCTCTGGTCTGCGACGGGCTGGCCCTGCTGCTGACCGCGGCGGTGCTGACGCTGTACCTGTGCCGCGTCCAGGCTGCCTGGGCGGTGATCCCCACCACGGCGGCGTGCCTGCTGGCGTGGAATCTCCACGCGCTGACCAACGGCAGGCACCACCATCTGTACATGAAAATTCAAAAGCAAAAACTGCATAAAGGAGAATGAACCAATGAAAGCATCCACATCCCTGCACGGCAGACGGCTGCTGGCTGTATTGGCCATCATCGTGCTGCTGTTGGGCATGCTCCCCGTGCCCGCCGCCGCGGTAGAGGAGCCTGTGGCCACCGCCGCCGCAGAGACTCCCCTGCCCACCCTGGCCCCCGAAACCGAGGTTCCAGAAACCGAAGCCCCGGAGCCTGCGCCCGCTGAGACCCAGCCTGTCGTGGAGGAGCCCGAAATCCCCGAGGAGCCCGAGCCCCCGGTGGAGACCGACCCCGCCGCCCCCTCTGATCCCACGGTACCGGTCTCCCCCACCAATCCCACCAACCCCACCAATCCCACCACCCCGGAGACCGAGAAGGTCACCGTGACCGCCGTAGCCGGGGCAGAGGGCACCGTCACCCTGAACGGTGAGGCAGGTCCCCTCACCGTGGACAAGGGCACAGAGATCACCGTGGTGGTCACCGCGGTGACAGAACTGTACCACATCGACCAGGTGCTGGTGGAGGCGGACGCCCAGGCCCTGCCCGAGAAGAACCAGAAGACCCTGAGCTTCACCTTCGCGGCCCAGCAGGACACCACCGTCACCGCCAACTTCGCCAAGGACACCTACACCCTGAAGGTCACCGTCAGCGGCGAGGGCTCCGCCCAGAACCGGCAGGACGGCAGCACCGTCACCGACACCGCCGAGTACGAGGTAGAGGTGCAGACCACCCTGGAGTTCCTGCTGACCTCCAAGGCCCGGAACCATCTGACCGGCCTGCAGTTCAACGGCGTGAACCAGCTGGATCAGCTCACTGACCAGGGCGCCTATACCACCGCCCCCATCACCGAGGACTCCGCCCTGGAGCTCACCTTTACCGGCAACCACCTGCTCAAGCCCGACGCCGGGCAGGAGCTCACCAACGCCGGCTACCGTGCCGTGCCCCGCTGGGCCGACGCCGCCAACACCGACGCCGTGCCTACCCAGCCTGTGCTGGACGCCGGCGCCCTGGCAAGACTGCTGCTGCCCAAGGACGCCGCGGTGGACTTCTTCCCCACGGCCCCCTATACCATGATCGCCAAGGCCGGCACCGAGCCTGCCCAGGGCGTGCTCACCGTGACGGAAAACCAGGCAGCCGGCCAGGAGCTCACCGTGGGCAAGGCCCCTGTGGTGCGGGACCAGCAGGATCTGCGGGTGCCCTTCTCCGTGGAGTTTGACCAGACCGCCCCCGAGATCGCCCTCACCGCCCAGGTGCCCGCGCCCTTCACGGTCTTTGGCCAGGACTTTGACGCCCAGCTGACGGTGAAAGAGGATCTCACCGATCTGAAGTCCATCCACTATGACATCTACAGCGCCGACGCGCCCGAGACAATCCTCCAGAGCGGCGACATCGCCCTGGACGACGCCGAGCTCACCCTCACCAAGGAGGGCGACACCACCACCGCCGCCGTTCCCATCCATGTGAAGGCCATCACCGCCAACGGCGAGGACATCGTTATCGCCGTGACCGCCGTGAACGCCGTGGGCATGGAGGGCACCGGCAGCACCCATGTGGCGGTGAACACCGAAGACCCCACGCTGAAGGTCGAGTTCAAGGGCGCCGCCCCTGTGAAGGACGGCCCGCGGGTATATACCCGGGAGTCTGTTGCGATCACCATCACTGTTACCGACCCGGACTACACCCTGGCCCGGGACGTAGCCTTTGCAGAGGGAGAAAACCCCGGCGTGTATGTGACCCTCTCCTGTAAGAACGCCGAGGGCGAGAGCCTGTCTGTCGAACTGCAGGCGGAGGCCACCCCGAACCCCAATGTATACACCCTGAACCTCGACGACAACGGCAACTACACCCTGGAAAAGGTGCTCTACCGCAACAAGGCCGGCCATGAGGCCAGCGACGGCGGGTATCAGTTCACCGTGGACAGCGTTGCGCCCAAAGGCACCGTCGAGGTCAAGGAGAGCTCCTGGTCGGGCCTGCTCTCCGCCCTGACCCTGGGCGCCATTGACAAAAACGAGCTGGTCTTCACCCTGCGCGCCGAGGACGAGATCTGCCCCGCCGCAGAGCTGGCCCTGTCCTACTGCGTGGTGAAGCAGGACTCGGACAAGCTCCTGGACAAGACCGCGCTGGAAGGTCGGACCTGGACCGCCACCACAAACGGCGGCAAGGTCACCGTGTCGGATGAGGAGCAGTTTGTGGTCTACCTGCGGGTGGAGGACAAGGCCGGGAATGTGGACTACTTCTCCTCCCAAGGCGTGAACATTGTGGATCACACCAACCCCGCCGCCCCCGTGATTACCATTAAAGCCGGCAGCACCCCCAGAAACGGCATCTACCGGACGGACGTCCCTCTGTCCATCACTGTGACCGATCCCATCTCCGGCGGCACCTACTCCGGCCTGCAGAGCGTGGTGTGCACGATTGAAAGCAGCGGCAGGAGTGAAACCCTGACCCTGCTGGAGAACGGCGAGGTCAAAACCGGCACCGGCGCGGTGGACGACCTGGGCCGGATCCGGAACTATGCCGGCAGCGTCACCGTGGGCCACAACAGCAACAACATCAAGGTCACGGTCACCGCGGTGGATAAGGCCGGCCGCCCAAACAGCGACGATCTCACCCTGAGCATCGACAAGACCGCCCCCACCATCCGCATCACCCCCGCCCAGGTCACCGGCTACCAGAACCAGCCCCAGACCTTTACCGTGACGGTAACGGAGCGGAATTTTGACGCCAAGGACTTTGCCTTCCTCTTCACCAACCGGGAGGGCGTGAACCCCGCCCAGAGCGGCTGGACCCACGTCCACAACGGCGGCAACGGGGACAACGACACCCACACCATCACCCTGACCTACCGCACCGACGGCGTGTACGCCTTTGCCACCAGCTTTATGGACATGGCCGGCAACCAGGCGGCCCAGCACCGGGTGGGCGAGTTCACCCTGGACATGACCGCCCCGGTGATCACCGTCCGCTACGACAACAACAGCCCCAAGGACAATGCGGAGAGCTCCTACTTTGACGCCCCCCGCACCGCCACCGTCACCGTGACCGAGCACAACTTTGACCCCTCCAAGGTGGTCTTCAACCCCGCCTACGACGTGAGCTGGACCAACAGCGGCGACACCCACACCGCCACCGTCCAGTTCCAGGAGGACGGCCACTTCACCTTTGACCTCAGCGCCACGGACCTGGCCGGCAACGGCAGCCCCGCGGTGGACTACGGGGACAGCGCCTTCCCCAACGACTTCTGGGTGGACACCCAGTACGATGAGATGATCCGCATCACCGGCATTGAAGACGGCAAGGCCTACGGCAAGGACAGCGTCCCCACCGGCGCCGCCATCACCGTGGAGGATCCCAACCTGGCCCCCGCCACCGTAAAGGCCACCCTGAGCGTCCAGACCCGGGGCAGCGTCTCCACCAAGGAGCTGCAGCTCAGCGGCAGCGACACCCAGCTGGCCTACACCCTGAGCGCCGACGGGGACCTGGCCGAGGACGGCCTGTACACCCTGAACGTCCAGGCCGCGGACAAGGCCGGCAACTACGGCAACCACAACGATCCCGCCGGCGAGACCATCCGCTTTACCATCAACCGCAACGGCTCCTTCTATCTCTATGACGACAACCTGCAGAATCTGATTGACGGCGTCTACCACCAGAATGTGGACGAGGATATCGTCATCACCATCGTCAACGCCAGCCCCCTGGACGAGGACGGCATCAACGTGATCCTCACCCGGGACGGCACCCCCATCGACGCCCAGTACACCCTGGAGTGTGTCAACCAGGACGGCGTGGAGTGGTACGAGTACCGGCTGACCATCAAGAAGGAGAACTTTGAGCAGGCCGGTCTGTACACCCTGAGCGTGGAGACCAAGGACGCCGAAACCGGCAACGGCGCCATCACCAACACCGCCGCCAACTCCGAGCCCGCCCTGGACGAGATCTCCTTCTATGTGGACCGGCAGATCCCCGCGCTGACCAGCGTCACCGGCCTGGAAAAGGACATTGTGGATGCCCCCGAGCAGGTGGTGAGCTTTGAGATCACCGACAACCTGGCCCTGGGCTTTGTCCAGGTGCTGGTGGACGAGACCCCTGTGGAGCTCACCTTCAACGGGCTGGACGACGAGGGCAACCTGGTGGCCATGACCGCGGACGAGGTCACCCGCTTTGCCGACGAGGCCGCCTTCCAGGCCAGCTTCACCCTGGAGGAGAAGTCCTCTGCGCAGCACGTCCGCTTCCTGGTCAGAGACAAGGCCGGCAACGAGCTGGACACCGACAAGGTGGACTTTACCGACAAGAACGCCCTGGACAACCCGGACAATCCCACCACCGCCGTGAAGGACATGGAAGAGCACGACGTCAGCGTCAAGCTCTTTGAAAAGGACATCACGGTTTCCACCAACTTCCTGGTACGTTGGTATGCCAACAAGCCGCTGTTCTTCGGCAGCACCGGCGGGGCCCTGGCCCTGGCTGCCGCGGCAGGGGCCCTGGCCGCCGCCAAGAAGAAAAAGAAGGTCGCCGTAGGCTGATCCTCTCCCCCCTGCGCCTCCCGGGTCCTCGGGCCCGGGAGGCGAACTGATACTATACTCCGATTAAAATCTTTAGATTTTAATCGGAGCGGCACCGTGCTTCGCACGCTGCCATTTTGTGCCGCAGGCACAAAATCCGTCTCAT
>DFIE01000093.1 GCA_002372735.1 Clostridiales bacterium UBA3705 | reverse complement strand
TGCTTCCCATTGCAATGGGAAGCACGCCGGAATGTTCAACCTTCAACTGCTATGAACACACCCATCCATGACTTTGCAAAGGCCTACGCCTCCTCCGCTCCCCTCCGGCTGCACATGCCGGGGCACAAGGGGCGGGGGCCCTTGGGCTGCGAGACCCTGGATCTGACGGAGATCCCCGGGGCGGATTCCCTCTACGAGGCCTCCGGGATCATTGCGGAGAGTGAGGCCAACGCCTCCCGGCTCTTCGGCTGCCCCACGTTTTATTCCACCGAGGGCTCGTCCCACTGCGTCCGGGCCATGCTGCACCTGGCCCGGCAGGCCTTTTCGGGCAGCGGGGACTTCCGCGTGCTGGCCGCCCGCAACGTGCACAAGAGCTTCTTGTCCGCCGCGGCCCTGCTGGACGTGGACGTGTGCTGGCTGCCGGCGGGGGCGGGGAGCTATCTCTCCGCCAGCCCCACGCCGGCGCTCCTGGCACAGGCCCTGGCGCGGACAGGGGCCCGGGCGGTGTATCTCACCTGCCCGGACTATCTGGGCTGCCTGCCGGAGCTGGCGCCCCTGGCGGCGGTGTGCCATGCCCATGGGGCCCTGCTGCTGGTGGACAACGCCCACGGGGCCTATCTGCGGTTTTTGCGGCCCAGCCTGCACCCCATAGACCTGGGGGCGGACCTGTGCTGCGACTCTGCCCACAAGACCCTTCCGGTGCTGACCGGCGGGGCTTATCTGCATCTTTCCCAAAAAACGGTGCCCCAGCTTGTGCATTGTGCCAAGGACGCCCTGGCACTCTTCGGCTCCACCAGCCCGTCGTACCTGATCTTGGAGTCTCTGGACCTGGCAAACCCGGCCCTGGAGACCCTGCCCGACGCGCTGGAGGAATTTTTGCCCAAGCTGGAGGGGCTGAAGCGGGAACTTTCTGCCGCCGGGGAGCGTCTGTATGGCCGGGAGCCCTTAAAGCTGACCCTGCAGCCCCGGCACTGCACCGGCACAGCGCTGGCCCTGGAGCTGCAGCAGGCGGGGATCTGGTGCGAGTTTGCGGACCCGGACTTTCTGGTGCTGATGTGTACCCCCCAGACCACCGACGACGAGCTCGCCCGTCTGCGCCGGGCGCTTTGGCAGGCCCTGGCCCGGCCCGGCACCCCGGCGGTGCCCGGCCCGGCGATACCTCCGGTCCCGGCGGTGGGGTGCTCTCTGCGCCGGGCCATGCTGGCCCCCTGTGAGACGCTGCCTGCTCCCCGGGCCGTGGGCCGGATCCTGGCCAGGCCCTGCGTCAGTTGCCCCCCGGCGGTGCCCATCCTGATGCCCGGGGAGCGGATTGAGGCCGCCCACCTGCCTGTATTTGCACACTACGGCATCACCCAACTGCGGGTGCTGCCCCAATCTGAGGAGGAATGACCATGAAAAGAGCTGCTGTACTGCTGCTATGCGCCTGCCTGCTGCTGGGCCTTGCGGCCTGCGGGGGCGAGATCCCCATCACCGGCACCTGGACCGTCACCTACCCCATGGGGGATGCGGTGAAATCCGCCCTGGACGGGGATCTGAACCTGGAGACCCTGCTGGACCAGGTGGATTTCGAGAATCTGGGCATTGACCTGTGCCTGGAGCTCCACGAGGACGGCACCTACCGGCTGCGGGCCACCGACGAGGCGGCCCAGGTGACCCAGGAGGCCCTGGAATCCGCCATGAGCAAGGCCACAGACCTGATGGACACCCTGGGCCTGGAGGACCTGCTGGGGGACGTGGACACCAAGGGCATCCAGGACTCCGTGCTGGAGGGGGCCCAGTTTGACCGGGTGACCGACGCCATGAACGAATCCGGCACCTACCGGCTGGAGGGGGACCGGCTGTATCTCATCCCCGCGGGCTCCGGCGCGTCGGAGCGCTACCTGGTGATTGAGCGCTCCGGCAAGACCATGAAAATCACCCAGGCGGTGGGCTTTGGGCCGGGGGAGGTATTCTCCGGCAAGCTGCCCCTGACCTTCAAGAAAACCGGGGCTTGACAATTCCTGCCCCGGCGGGTATGATGTCGTGTAGAAGACGCTGCGCGTCAATTAGAAAGGAGAAGAACGAATGAAACTGCAAAAATTCCTGGCCCTGGCCCTGTGCCTGGCCCTGGCAGCCTGCCTGTTTGCCGGCTGCGGCAAGCAGAACCTGCCTGTGGGCACCTGGAAGGCCAATCTGGACATGACAGATCTCATTAAAGAGGAGGCCAAGGCCGGCGCCGACCCCGAAACCGCCGAGCTGGTGGAGGGTATGAATCTGAGCGACCTGACCATGGAGCTGGTCATGGATCTCAAGCAGGACGGCACCTACGAGATGAAGGTCTCCGAGGAGAGCATGAGCGCCATGGAGGACAAGATCATTGCCGGGCTGAAGGACGCTCTGGTCGAAGGGCTGGCCGCCGAGGGCTACGACGCCGAGACGCTGAAGGACGCCGGCCTGGACATGGACGCCCTGATTGAGGACATGATCAGCGAGGAGGACCTGGACATGACCTCCGCTGCCGAGGAGTTCCAGAACAGCGGCAAGTACAAGGTAGAGGGCAACAAGCTCTTCCTGAGCGACGAGAACGGCGCCTACGCCGATGACGACTACCTGGTCTTCAACGTAGACGGCAACACCCTTACCGTCACCGAGATCAGCACCCCCGAGGGCCAGGATGCAGAGGTTCTGGCCTTTGTAGAGAGCCTGCTGCCCATCGTGTTCAACAAGTAAAGCGATTCAAGCAGAGACAAAAAACGTGCTTACCGACGAAAGCAAGTCGGTAAGCACGTTTTTCAGTCCCCGGGCGGCGCCTGCAGGAACCGGCCCCCACACGGTCCAGCCCCGGGCAAGCAGCTGCTCTGCCGCGGCCAGACCCATGCCCCCGGCCACCCCGGTGATCAGGGCAGTGCTCATGGGCGCAGGACCCGGACCACCCGCACCCGGCCGTCCAGGGCCTGTACAAAGCGGTCATAGGCCTCGGCAGTGCCCACAACGCTGCCGTAGTGGATGGGCAGCACTGCCTGGGGGCGCAGACGCACCGCCAGGGCCGCGGCCTGGTCCGGGTCCATGGTATACTTGCCGCCGATGGGCAGCAGGGCCGCGTCGCAGCGGACAGCCCCGGCCTCCTCGGTGTCGTCGGTGTCCCCGGCGATGTAGACCCGGCCCTCCGGCAGGGAGAGCACATAGCCCACCCAGCCCTTGGCCCTGGGGTGGAAGGGCTTGGCAGGGTTGTAGGCGGCCACAGTCTCAAAGCACAGGCCGTCCAGGTCATAGGTCTGCCCGGGCAGGACCGTCAAGGTCCGGTGCTCGGCCAGCACCGCCTCTGCGGCCTTGGCGGCGGAGGCCGGCAGGACAAAGACGGTCTCCGGCTTCATGGCCTTGCGCACGTCGTCTTCGGAGAAGTGGTCAAAGTGGTCGTGGGTCAAAAAGATCACGTCCGCGTCGTGGGGCGCGGCGGGGAGCTGAAAGGGGTCGCAGTAGAGTACCTGCCCCCGGGCCCCGATGCGGACGGAGCTGTGGGTGTTCACCCGGATGCAGGCAAGCAGCGCTTCAATGGATTTCATGGTACATACCTCCGCTGGGGGCGTTCTCCCTCTCTGCCCGGGGGCTCGGGCAGGCGGGAAGCCCGCATGATTTCTATGCTCTATCATACAATGTCCCGGCTAAAAAGGCAACTGCTTTTCTCCCAAGTTTGCGGGGGGAGAAATTGCGGCTTTTTTGCAATTTGACAGATGCTTTTTCCTTGAGAATCTGATATAATGAGGAAAAATGAAGGGTAAGGGAGGCCTGACGGAATGGAGCAGTGGCTGATGAGCGTTTATTCCGACGGCACCGGGGACTTTGTCTCAAATCCCCGGCCCAGCCTGGGCCAGACGGTCACCGTCCGGCTGCGGCTGCTGGCGGATGCCCCGGTGCGGCATATTTTTCTGCGCTGGGTGCCCAACGGGGCCGAGCGCCTGGCGGAGATGACCCGCCGGCAGGTGCGGCACGGCCTGGCCTGGTACGAGACTGGGCTGCGGATCAACGAGCCCCGGGTGCAGTACCAGTTCTACCTGGTGTGCGACCACGCGGTCTACTTTTACACCCAGCGGGGCATCACCACCTACGTCCCGGACCAGACCTATGACTTTGTGCTGCTCACAGACTACCGCCAGCCGGAGTGGGTGAAGCACGCGGTGTTCTACCAGATCTTCCCGGACCGGTTCTGCAACGGAGACCCCTCCAACGACGTGGGGGCAGGGGAGTACTGCTACAACGGCCATCCCACAATCCCCATGGCCTGGGACGCCGAGCCCCTGCCCTATGAGCAGGGCTTTTGCCTGGACTTCTACGGCGGCGACCTGGACGGGGTGCGGCAAAAAATCCCCTATCTCCGGTCCCTGGGGGTCACGGCGGTGTACCTCAACCCCATCTTCACCGCCCCCAGCGTCCACAAGTATGACTGCGTGGACTACTTCCACGTGGACCCCCACCTGGGGGGTGACGAGGCCCTGGCCCGGCTGAGCAGCGCCCTGCACGAAAACGGCATGAAGCTGATTTTGGATATCTCCATCAACCACACCGGCACCGCCCACCGCTGGTTCAACCGGGACGGCCTGTTCTTTCCCAAGACCGAGGGGGCCTATCACAACCCGGACGCGCCGGAGCGGGGCTACTATTTCTTCGGGCCGGACAACCGCTACCAGGGCTGGTTTGACGTGGCGGATCTGCCGGTGCTGAACTACACCTCCCAGGCCCTGCGGGACGTGATCTTCCGCAAGGCGGACTCCGTTTTGCGGAAGTGGCTGCGCCCGCCCTGGTCCATTGACGGCTGGCGCTTTGACGTGGCGGACGTCTTTGCCCGCAATGACGGGCTCCAGCTGGCAAAGGAGCTCTGGCCCCAGATCCGCCGGGCCATCCGGGAGGAGAACCCCCAGGCCTACATTCTGGCCGAGGACTGGGGGGACTGCGCCGGGTATCTGCAGGGGGATGCCTGGGATTCGCCCATGAACTATTATGGCTGCGGCCGGGTGCTGCGGCAGTTTGTGGGGGAGCCGGACCTGTTCATGGGCCGCAACGACGTGCTGCGCCGGGTCCGCTACAAGATGACGGCAAAGGATCTCACCGCCCGGGTGACGGAGCACCTGGCCAAGCTGCCCTGGGCCCTGCGGGAAAACCAGTTCAATCTCATCGACAGCCACGACGTCTCCCGCCTGCACAACAACCCGGCCATCCACCCCGGGGAGTACCGGGGGGCAGTGATTCTCCAGTTCCTGCTCCAGGGGGCGCCCTCTGTCTACTACGGCGACGAGGCCGGGGTGGGGGGCACCCTGGGCACCAACGAGGGCTGCCGCTGGCCCATGCCCTGGGCCGAGGGCTTTGAGGATACCCCTCGCTTCCGCCTGTACCAGACCCTGGCCCGGCTGCGCCATGCCCACCCGGCCCTGCGGGAGGGCGGAATGAAGTTCCTCTATGACGAGGGCTATATCGTCGCCCTGGCCCGCTTTTTGGGGGAGGAGGTCTTTGTCGCCGTGGTCAGCACCGAGACGGCCGACCGGGTAATTGAGTTGCCCCTGGCCGTCCTGGGGGCCCGGGCCCCGGCAGGGCAGACGGACCTGCTGGGCACCCCCCTGTGCTGGCAGGACGGCAGGCTTCTGGTCAGGGCCCACAGCGCCTGCCTGTTTGCCTGCACCCTGGCGGATTGAGAGCTCCGCCCCGCACCGGCGGAACCCCCGGGAATCCCACCGGAGGGAGGTTTACATTTTGTAAATCTCTCTCCGGTGGGATTCGTCGTTTTACACAGGAATAATCCGGGGAAAATGTGCATATCAAATAAAATGAGAAGAAAATCTCCAATTAACTATTGACATTGTGCCCTGCTACCTCTATACTGGATGTAAACCAGAATTTACATAATGCACATTCTGCGTCCGTTTGCAAAATGGGAAAGGCATCCCGGCGGTATCTGCTTCAGAGTCCGCCGGGCGGAATCACGTCAAAGGAGGAACATGACATGTCAGTCGCAAAACGATGGGTCGCCGGGCTTGCGTTTTTGGCGCTGCTGGTTTCCCTGTGCGGCACAGCCAGCGCCGCGTCTGTACAGGGGGGCGAGGCGGCCGTGCTGCCCGTCCACACTGTCCGGGCAAAGACCCCTGCACGGCAGCTCCTTGCGCCGGTGGATGAGATCGGCAGCAAGGATTTCAACGAGGAGACCGTCTTCCGTGCCCGCTTTGAGGGCGACACAGTCTCAGGCACCGCCGAGACCACACAGGACGGCACATACCGGATCTCCGCCACCGAGACCGACGGCGAGGCCTGGCACATCAAGCTGGAGAGCAGCCTGAAAACCCTCCCCGGCAGAGATTATTTCATCACCTACCGGTTCCGTTCGGACGTGGCCGGCGCCATCAAATTCGGCGAGTTCCAGGAGTTTCAGATTGTCCCGGGGGAAAACACCGTGACAGCCGTGGTGGTGGCCACCGGCGGCGACGCCTACCTGGATCTGCAGCTGGGCGGCCTGGCGCCCTTCAACATAGAGTTCACCGACATCCAAATCCAGGAGTACACCGACAAGATCGAGACCGAGGACGTGCTGGAGGGCTTCCAGTACGACACCGAAAAGTCCATCTACGAGACCCACGACCGGGGCTACGAGCAGGAGCTGATCCACGGGCCCGACAACGTGACCATGGAGTTCAGCGAGATTCCCCCCGACCATGAGGTCTGGCGCTCCTTCCTCATTGCCCGTACCGACTTTGTCCCCCAGGCAGGGGAGCGCTACCGCATCAGCGCCCAGCTGCTGGCCGACCGGGACATGGACTTTGAGGCCTGCTTTGACTCCGGCGCCATTGAGAAGGGCTACGGCGCCATGTACGGCCAGCGGCTTTACGCCGGTGTGGCCCGGCCTGTCTGCTTCTTTATCTCCATGCCTGAGAGCGGGGCCAATCCCGGCGAGGTGGTCATCCGCTTTGCCCTGGGCAACGCCTATGCAGACTCCTCCGTCCGGCTGAGCGACGTAAAGGTGGAGCGGGTCAAGGACGAGTACACCGACATCCTGCCCGTGGGCTTTGCCCTGGACAAGATCGTGGCGGTGGGCGACCCCTGGTTTGAGGACGTCCCCGTCCGGTTCACCCCGGTGCCGCTGCACTTCTCCTACAGCAGCTCCAGCACCAGCTTTGAGGGCCACGACGACGGCTACCGCACCCGTCTGGAGAAGGCCCAGTCCAGCGTGACCTATGACATCTGGCAGGCCCCCCAGTCCGCGGAGGACCGGGGCGTCTGGAAGGCCAAGCTGTATATCGACACCGGCGTCGTGCCGGAGGCCGGCAAATCCTATCGGCTGAGCTTTGACCTGGAGCCCACCCGGGACCAGGCGGAATACGAAATCTGCTTTGACGGGGCCAACGCCGAAAACGCCTACGGCGCTCTGTACGGCCGCAGCTTCCGGGCCGGGCAGACCGACCATGTGGTCTACAACATCACCCCGGAGAAGAGTGCCGGCAAGCTGGTGCTCCGCATCCAGCTGGGCAAGACGGATACCGCGGCGGGCAACCGCGTCACCTTCCGCAACCTCCGCCTGGAGGAGCTGAACGTGGCCGAGACCGACGTCCTGCCGGGCCAGTTCTCCTATGAGACCGTGACCACCACCAGCGAGCCCGGCACCCAGACCGTGGTGGACGGCTACGAGGACCTGCTGACCGACGGCTTCTCCTATCAGACCGGCGTCAACGTCTGGGAGGAGCACGCTGACGGCTATACCCAGAGCGTCTCCGCCTCCGGCAGAGAGGCGACCCTGTCCATCACCGGCGCCCCGGCAGAGGGCCGGGATCTGTGGAACGCCAAGCTGATGATCAACACCGGCTTCGTGCCCCAGCCCGGCGTCCGTTACGCGGTGCTCTTTGATCTCACCGCCCGGGACGAGCAGCCCCGCTATGAGATCTGCCTGGACGGCGACAGCGAAAACGCCTACGGCGCCCTGTACGATCTCAGCCTTCCCGCCGGCGCAACCCAGAATGTGCGCTGCGTCTTCACCCCTGAGCAGAGCCAGGGTCCCCTGGTGCTCCGCTTCCAGCTGGGCCAGACCGCCACAGAGGCCGGCAACGAGATCAAGGTGCAGAACCTGAAGATTGTGGAGGTCTCCGCCGCAGCCAGCGACGTGACCCCCGAGGATTTCGTCTATCCCACCCTCACCGTCACCCCCGGCGAGATGGAGGAGGCCGGCTACTACAGCGTGGAGCTGCCGGACCTGTCCTACAGCGAGGCCCACGACGACGGCTACGAGCAGACCCTGGAGGGCACCAAGCTTCACGTCACCGCCGTGCCCACCCTGAACAACGGGGTGTGGTGCTCCAAGCTCTTTGTAGACACCGGCTTCACCCCCGAGCCCAACACCACCTACCGCCTTACCGTCAAGGTCCGGTCCGACAAGGGCATGGACTATGAGCTCTGTCTCAACAGCGGCGACGAGGAGAAGGGCTACGGCGCCCTGTACGGCCAGCACGCGGCCGCCGGGGAGGAGGCAGTGCTGGTGCAGTCCATCACCGCCCCCGAGACCCCGGGCAAGCTGGTGCTGCAGTTTATGCTGGGCAAGAGCCCCGCGGAGAACACCTTCTCCGTGGAGGAGGTCACCCTGGAGAAGTTCATCCCCGAGCACGAGGAGCAGACCGAGACGCCCGAGGGCTACCAGGAGAAGGCGCTGGACAATCTCACCGCCACCGAGGCCCATGACGACGGCTATGTGCAGACCCTGGAGGGCACCACCCTCCAAGTCACCGCCGTGCCCACCCTGGACAACGGGGTGTGGTGCTCCAAGCTCTTTGTAGACACCGGCTTCACCCCCGAGCCCAACACCACCTACCGCATCACCGCCGAAATCCAGTCTGACAAGGCTTTGGACTTTGAGCTGTGCCTGAACAAGGGCGACCAGGAGAAGGGCTACGGCGCCCTGTACGGCCAGCACGCCGCCGCCGGCGAGCAGACCGCCCTGATTTACAACCTGGAGCCGGATCAGAACCCGGGCAAGCTGGTGCTCCAGTTTATGCTGGGCAAGAGCCCGGCGGAGAACACCTTTGCCGTCAGGAAGGTGACGGTGGAGAAATACGTCCCCGCCCACCAGCAGACCAACACCATCCCCGCCGGCTATCAGGACAAGGCCATTGCCGGCCTGTCCGCCGCCGAGGGCCACGACCCCGGCTATGAGCAGACCCTGGACGGCCTGACCCTGACGGTCACCGCCGTGCCCGGCGACCCCGGCGTGTGGAAGTCCAAGGTCTTTGTGGACACCCAGACCACCCTGGAGACCGGCAAGAAATACCGCGTCACCGCCAATATCACCTCCCAGCAGGCCATGGACTTTGAGATCTGCCTGAACAACGGCAGCGCCGAAAAGGGCTACGGCGCCATGTACGGGCTCCACGCCCCGGCCGGCACCGCCGCAGGCTACGTCTCTGAGTTCACTGTGGGCGAGGATGTCACGCCGGCCAACCTGGTGCTGCAGCTGCAGCTGGGCAACACCCCGGCGCCCAACACCATCACCGTTCACAGCGTCAAGCTGGAGCAGTGGGAGGACGAGCATACCGAGACCGTCAACGTCCCCGCGGCCTATGTGCCGGTGGAGCTGCCCGCCCTGCAGGCCTGGGAGGGCCATGACGACGGCTACGACCAGAGCGTGGAGGGCACTGCCCTGGTGATCCGCGCCGTGCCCACCCTGGGCACCGGCGTGTGGAGCTCCAAGCTCTTTGTGGATACCAACACCCCCCTGGAGGCCGGCAAGAAGTACCGCCTCACCGCCAACATCACCTCTCAGCAGGCCATGGACTTTGAGCTGCTGTGCAACAACGGCAGCATCGAAAAGGGTTACGGCGCCCTCTACGGGCAGCAGGCCCCGGCGGGAGAGGCAAAGGACTATGTCTGCGAGTTTACCGTGGGCGCCGACGTCACGGCGGAGAACCTGGTGCTCCAGCTCCAGCTGGGCAACACCCCCGCCCCCAACACCATTGCGGTCAACAGTCTCAAGCTGGAGCAGTGGGAGGACGTGGGCAGCGAAACCGTGGTGGTGCCCGAGTCCTATGCGCCGGTGGAGCTGCCCGCTCTGCAGGCCAGCGAGGGCCATGACGACGGCTACGACCAGAGCGTGGAGGGCACTGCCCTGGTGATCCGCGCCGTGCCCACCCTGGAAAACGGGGTGTGGTGCTCCAGGCTCTTTGCCGCCACGGGTTTCACCCCCGCCGCCGGCACCAAGTACCGGGTGCAGCTGACCCTGCGGGCCATGGCCGCCATGGACTTTGAGCTGCTGTGCAACAACGGCCCCGAGGAGAAGGGCTACGGCGCCCTCTACGGCCAGCACATCGAGGCCGGGGAGGTCAAGACCCTCACCTGTGAATTCACCGTGCCCGAGGACGCCGTGACCAAGGAGCTGGTGGTACAGCTCCAGCTGGGCGGCACCCCGGCCCCCAACGACATCACCGTGGAGCAGCTGCAGGTGGACCGCTGGTCCGACGGCGGCAAGGCTCCGGATACCCAGACCCTGGCCCCCGGCTCCTTCGAGCTCTGGGCCCATGAGACCTACGCCGCCAGCCTGGGCGGCGACGGCAGCGAGGCCGTGGTGGAATTCCAGGCCGTGCCCGAGGAGGGCCGCGAGGCGTGGAAGACCAAGCTCTTTGCCGAAACCGGCCTGACGCTCAAGGCCGGCACCGCCTACCGCATCAGCGTGGACGTCCAGGCGGACAGCGCCCTGGACTATGAAATCTGCTACAACGACGGCGCCGTGGAAAAGGGCGTGGGCGCCCTGTACGGGCTGAACGCCGGCCCGGAGAAGCACACCGTGGTCTTTGAGGCGACGCCTGAGGCGGACGCCCAGCTGATCGTGCAGTTCTCCCTGGGCAACGCCGCCGCCGGCAACCGGGTGCGCATCCACAACCTGACCGTGGAGGAGCTTGTCCAGACCGACGGCGAGGACCGGATGGAGGATTCCCTCATTGCCTGGTCCCCGGTCCACGTCTGGGCGGACGCCGGCTACACCGCCGACCTGTCCAACACCGACAGCGGCGCCACCCTGAAAATCCATACCGTGGCCGCGGATCAAGCGGACTGGAAGCTGAAGCTTTTTGCCGAAACCGGGGTCAAGCTCACCGCCGGCAAGGAATACCGGGTGCGCTACACCCTGCGGACGGAGCAGCCCCTGGACTTCAACGTCTTCTACAACAACGGCACTGCCGAGAAGGAGCTGGGCGAGTTCTACGGCCTGCATGACGACGGCACCATGACCGTGGAGCACACCCTGAAGCCCGAGACCGACGCCGAGCTGATCCTCCAGCTGATGCTGGGCAACAGCCCTGCCGGCAACACCCTGCAGCTGACCGACGTGCACGTGGAGGAGCTGCAGACCCACGAGGAGCAGACCACCATCACCACCCAGCACCCCGGTCCGGTGAACTTCTGGGCCCATGAGGACTACCAAGCTACCATCTCCAACACCCAGGACTCCGCCAGCCTGGCCATCACCTCCGTCCCCGCCTCCGGGCGGGAGGCCTGGAAGGTCAAGCTCTTTGTGGAGACCGGCGCCAAGCTCACCGCGGGCAAGCGCTACCGGGTCAGCCTGGACGTCCGGGCCGCCACCGACCTGGACTATGAGATCTGCTACAACAACGTCGAGGTGGAGAAGGCCCTGGGCGCCCGCTACGGCCTGCACGCAGGTCCGGAAACCCAGACCGTCACCTACGAGCTCAGCGCCGACCAGGATGCCGAGCTGATCCTGCAGCTCAACCTGGGCAACGCGGCCAACGCCACCACCGTCACCGTCAGCGGCCTGCGGGTGGAGGAGCTCACCGACAGCGTGCGCAAGGAGCTGGCCACCGCCCTGCGCTTTGACAGCACCAGCTACGTAGATCTGGCCGCGGACGACGGCTACCAGGTCACCCTGGACAAGGGCGCCGATACCGCCCTGCTGTCCATTCTCCACGCCCCTGCCGAGCGGAACCCCTGGAACGTCAAGCTCAGCGTCAAAACGGGCTTTGTGCCCAGACCCGGCCGGGTGTACCAGGTGTCCTTCGAGCTGGAGGCGGCCAAGCCCCAGTCCCTGTTCGAGGTCTTCTACGACGGCGCGAAGGAGGCCGGCTACGGCGCCCTCTATGAGCGGAGCCTCCACGCCGGCAGGAACACCGTGGTCTCCGACCTGCTCCGGGCGGACAACTCCTCCGGCGAGCTGGTGATCCAGATCCGTCTGGGCAAGACCAACTCTACAGACGGCAACGTCTACCGCATCCGCAACGTCCGGGTTTCCGAGGTGGCGGTGCGCTCTGCGGCCCGGTACAACTCCGGTCCCGCCGCGGATCTCTGGGCCCACGAGGACTATGTGGCCCACATTGAGAGAACCGCCACCGACGCCACCGTCCGCCTGGAAAACGAGCCCGAGAATCCCGAGGCCTGGAAGGTCAAGCTCTTCCTGAACACCCGCGCCCCCTTTGAGGCGGGCCAGAAGTACCGGGTCAGCCTGGAGGTCACCTCCGAGCGGGAGGCGGATTACGAGATCTGCTACAACCGCGACGGCGTGGAAAAGGGCTACGGCGCCCGCTACAGCCTGAAGGCCGGGCCCGAAACCCAGAAGGTGGAGTACGTCACCTATGCCGGCCAGGACGGCCATCTGGCGGTCCAGCTGAATCTGGGCCTCATCGGCGCGGAGAACACCTTCCATATCGCCAATCTCAAGGTGGAAAAGGCCGGCACCATTCTCCCCATGGGAGAATTTGTCGGGGCCCTTCCCCAGTAAGTGTAAAAAGAGAGAAGCCGGGCAGCCGGCTTCTCTCTTTGCCCTTTTGGGGCGTTATTCTCTTGTGCTCTGCCGCAGCAGGGGCGTGGTGGCCAGGTACACCTTCCGCACAGGCCCTGTGGGCCGGGCGATCCGATCCAGCAGCATCTGGGCGGCGGTGCGGCCGATTTCTGCACTGGGAATCCGGGCCGTGGTGAGCCCCGGGGTGACCATCCCGGCCTCCGGCGAACCGTCAAAGCCCGCCACCATCACGTCCTCCGGGAGCCTGCGGCCCATGGCCTTCAGGGCGGTCATCAGGTGCAGGGCCAAAAAATCGTTGGCGCAGAAGAAGGCGTCCGGCACCCGGGGCATGGCGCGCAGCTGTCGCTCCACCCAGCGGGGGTCGTTATAGGGCTCGTTATCCGGGGCCAGGATGCAGGCCTCAGGATCCGGCGCCAGCCCCTGCTCCCGCAGGGCAAAGCAGAACCCCTGCCAGCGCTCGTAAAAGCTGTTGCAGTGGCGGATGTCACCCACAAAGCCGAAGCTGCGGCCCCCGGCGCGGAGCATCTGCCGGGTGAGGGCAATGGCGGAGGCAATGTTCTCCATGCTGACGGTGTCGTAGTCGATCACATCTGCGGTGGCCCCGGCGTAGGCGTCCACCGACAGCAGGGGGATCCCCGTGGTGCTGAGCATTTCCAGATAGGCCTTGTCAAACAGCTCAATGCACAGGATCCCGTCGGTCTGCTCCAGCTGCAGGTGAGGGGGCAGGCGCACCAGGGCCAGCTCCTCCGGGGAGACCTCGTAGAGCTTCAGGGTGCTGCCCACCCGGCTGATGGCGTCGGTGAAGGCGGTGATAAAATAGGAGCCGAAGTTGTGACTCATCGGCGTGCTGCCGGTGAGCATGGCAATGGTGCGGGCAGGCTCTGCAGGGGCGGCGGCTTGCTGCCGGGCCGCAGGGGGCAGCTGGCTGTAGCCCATCCGGCCGGCGGTTTCCAGCACCTTTTGTCGGGTGCGCTCGGGCACCGCGCCCCTGCCGTTGAAGATTTTGGACACCGTGTTTCTGGACAGGCCGCAGGCATCGGCAATGTCCTGCATGGTAACACGCTTTCGGGCCATGAAATCACTTCCTTTTGGGCCCAGTATATCACACAAACCCCAAAAGCGCAAGATGTGCATAATGTAAACTTTTTTGCGGGCATTTTTCACAGTTGCTCTGGCTGAAAATGGTGCAACCTGACAGAAAATCCGGAAACGCCCTGGAATTCCCCAGAAACGAGTTGACAATTTGCACATACTATTCTATATTGTAAATTAGATTTGGTTTACATTCAGAAAGGATGTGCATTTCATGAAGAAAATAAAAACTTTGCTGCCTCTGCTGCTGGCTGCGGCCATGCTGCTGTCTGCCTGCGGCGCCTCCGGCGTGCCGGACGAGCCCTACGAGGCGGTGCCCTACCAGCTCTTCCCGACGCCCGAGGGGGGCTATGTGGGCGACACCATGCCCTTTGT
>DFIE01000074.1 GCA_002372735.1 Clostridiales bacterium UBA3705 | reverse complement strand
ATCCGCCCCTACGGCACGCCTCGCCATTCTCCATTTTCAATTTTCAATTCTCAATTTTCAATTCTCCCCCCGGGCGGATGTGGGCATCCGCCCCTAGGTCGAAGCTTTCCCGAATCGCAGCATCCCCCCAGGCAAAAAAGCACGGTCCCGTCGCGGAGACGGGACCGTGTTCTTTTTTGTGGGAAAGCTCAGTCCCAGACCCCCAGGCCCTTGGCTACGTTGACGATAAAGTCCTGGGCGTTGGTGACGATGCCCTTGGCGGACAGGGAGCCCCGGTCGGCCAGCTTGTTCACCGCAAACTCGGCGATGTCCACGCAGTAGAAGTAGACCTCGCGGATGGTGCCGTCGGGCAGGACCCGGAAGGAGGGGGTCATGTTGCCGGTGGCGATGGAGTGGAGGGTGGTGGCCATGGTGATCACCGTGGTGGCCTTGCGGATGCAGTCGCGCATGGCGTTCTGGCCCTGGTAGACGTCGCCCCAGACCTCGGGCAGGGGGCCGTCGTCCCGGATGGAGCCGCAGAGCACCATGGGGACGTTCTTCTTGACGCAGTTGTAGATGATGCCGTTGTCGATGCCCTCGGCCTCAATAAACTTGGGGATGGAGCCGTAGTAGCGGACCCGGTTGATGGTGTCAATGTGGTTGTAGTGGCCGTTGTGCATGGTCTGCTGGGTGTAGATGTCCTGGCCCAGGGCGGTTTTCTTGTAGGCGCCCTCCAGGTCGTGGGTGGCCAGGGCGTTGCCGGCCAGCAGGGCGTGGCAATAGCCGTTGGCAATCAGGTTGCCGAAGGCCCTTCTGGCGTCGGCGTCAAAGGCAAAGGCGGGGCCCATGACCCAGACGATGTTGCCGTGGTCCTTTTCATGGCGGAGCAGCTCATAGAGATTGTCGTAATCCACAGAGAAGGCGGTTTCCCGGCTGCGGCCCTGGCGGAAGGCGAAGGCATCGCCGCCCTCTTTGGGATCCTGGAAGCCGGTCATGTGGACGTAAATGCCCTCGGAGCCGTCCTCGGTGCGGCCCACGCAGATGGCATCGCCCTTGTGCAGGTTGCGGAATTCCTTCACAGAGATGTGGCCGTCGGGCTCCAGCACGGCGACGCAGTCCATACGGCTTTCCGGGGCCAGCTGCCACTGGCCGTTGACCTTAAAATATTCGGGGAAGATGGCGGTGGCATGGTAGCCCTCGGGGGCGTAGAAATCCCGGTCCACCACAACGAATTTGGCGTCCGGCGCATTGCGGAATTGGGGCTGATCAAAGTCAGGCGCCCGATAGGGACGAAGGGCAAAGCTCATGGTAAAAAACCTCCTGTTGCGCAATTGTTGCCAATTGGATTATACACTACATGCATGGATGCTGTCAATGGGTTTGTACACCGGCTCCGGGCCCATGGGCTATTCGCCCAGCACCAGCTCCACCGCCCGGGGGGCGCCGCTGAGATCGTACACCGTGGCAATCACCGTGAGACGGCCGTCCTCGGTGAGATACATGGGCAGCTCCTCGGTAAAGGCGGAGGGGTCCAGGGTGCGGTCCAGGTTGTCCCGGTAGTTCACAGGGCTCTGCTGCTCCATGCTGCCGTAGGCGGCGGCATACCACTGCTCCGCCGCGGCCATGGCCCGGCGGGTCAGCTCCTCCCGGCTCAGCCCCGCCTGGTCCAGGAAGGTCTGCCCGGGCACCTTGGTGCCGTCCGCCAGCAGGACGGAGTACACCGCGCTGGCGGTGCCGCCCCCGGCGGTGCGGCTGTACAGCCGCAGGGTCAGGATGGGCCCCTGGACGTCCGCGGTGTAGTCCACGGTCTGCAGGTCCACAGGCTGATAGGCCTCCATGTCCGCCAGGGCAGTCTGGGCCGGGGTGAGGAACCGGTCGTCAATCTCCCGGTTGCAGGCCATGGCCCAGGCCCCGGGCAGATCGATGTAGGGCAGGCGGTACCGGTAGGCCAGGGTCTGGTCTGCGTAGGCGTAGGTGCCGGATTGGTCCAGCACGGTCTTCACCGCGCCCCCCGCCTGGCTGGGCAGGGCGGTCACCTGGGGCGGGGCGGGCGTCTGGGTGGCCTGGGTCTCCGCCGCCTGGGTGGGCCGGGGCCCGGAGGGGATGAAATGCGCAGAGCTCTCCCGATTTTTCAGGTCGCAGCCCGCCAGCAGCACCAGCAGGGCCAGCACCGGCAGCAGGCGCCTCATTCTGCTCCTCCCAGCCGGAGGGTCAGCAGCACCGGGTTGTGGTCGGTGTTGGCAAAGCCGGCGTCCACGGTGTGGGCGTCAATGACCTGCAGATTGGGGGAGACCAAAAAGCCGTCAATGACGTAATACTGGGTGTTGGCGGTGTCGGCGGGATCGTAGGGCTGGTTCAGCAGCCGGCAGGTGGGGGTGGTCAGGTCATAGGCATAGGCCCAGCCGGGGTCCAGGTCCTCGTTTTGCAGCAGGCCGGGGGTCCACAGCTCCGGGTGCTCGTTGGGATAGGCCTCCAGCCCGCCGGGGAAAATCTGGTTCCAGTCGCCGCCGGCCACCACATAGTTGCCCTGGGCGTACTCCTGCCGCAGCAGCTCCAGCAGCTGGTTGGTCTGGGCAATCTTGCCCTCGCCGTCGTCATAGGCCTCCAGGTGGAGATTCACCAGCACCAGGGACTTGTCGGTGCCATCAATGGGCACCCGGCTGACCAGCAGGCACCGCTTGAGATTGGCGGTGGACACCGGCCAGGAGAAGGGACAGGGCAGGCTGACCCGCTGGGCCTCATCCACCCGGTAGTCGCTCACCGTGAGCAGGCCGGAGTGGACCTTGCCCAGGGGCGGCCAGGGGAAGGGCACGTAATCGCAGCTGTAGTTCAAGGCGTAGGCCGAGGGCCGGCCCAGAGACTGGCGGAACAGGGCCACTTCATCTACGTTGTAGCTGCGGTGAGAGCCGGAGTCCACCTCCTGCAGGAGGGTGAAGTCCGCCCCGGAGGTGAGCACCAGCTTTTCCAGGGCCTCCCGGTTGGCGAGAATCTGGTCTGCGCTGTCCGGCCGCACGTCGGTGCCGCCGTCCATGAAAAAGTCGCTGGAGGCATCCAGGGCGCAGTAGCCGGTGTTCAGGGACAGGACGGTAAAGCTGTTTTTGTCAAACACAGGGGCCTCGGGGGCGTCGATCTCCAGGGTCTCCACGTCGGCGGGGCGGTATTCCGTGACGGTCAGGTAGGCAAACAGGCCCACCACCGCCACCAACACCAGCACCAGCACCAGGGCGATCAGCTTGAAGATCCGTTTGAGCAGTTTCTTCATGGGGGTTCCTCCTTATCAGATAAACGTTGGGTGAAACGACAGCGCGCAGCTTACATCAGGGGGCTCAGCAGCCGGAGCACCGCCCGGTAGAAGCGGCGGGGCAGGCTGACCCGGCAGTCGGCCGGGGTGATCTCCCGGCAGGCGGGGAAGGTCTGTTCAAAATCCGCCCGGATCTGCTCCAGGCAGCCGGCCCGGTACAGCCAGACCCCGTCCTCAAAGTGGAGGTACAGGCTGCGGAAATCCAGGTTCACCGTGCCCACCGAGGCCACCGCGTCGTCGGCCAGGAAGAGCTTGGAGTGGACAAAGCCGGGGGTGTACTCAAAGATCCGCACCTTGCCCCGGAGCAGGGCGGGGTAGTTGGCCCGGGTCATCTCGTAGACGTAGGCCTTATCCGGGATGCCGGGGGTGATGATCCGCACGTCGATGCCGGCCTTGGCGGCGTTGGTCAGGGTTTCGGCCATGCCCTCGTCAATGACCAGGTAGGGGGTCATGATCCAGACCCGGCGGTGGGCCCGGGTGATCATGTTGGAGAACACCGTGCGGCCCACGGCCTCATAGTCCAGGGGGGTGTCCACATAGGGCTGGACGTAGCCCGCGGCCTGGGGCAGATAGGGCTGCTCCACCGGGGGGTCCACCCGCCGCTCCTCGGTGAGATTGTTCCACATGGACAAAAACATCACCGTCATAGACCGCACCGCGTCCCCCCGCAGGAGGATGGAGCAGTCCTTCCAGTGGCCGAAGGGGCGCTCCCCCCGGTTGGCATACTCGTCGGCCAGGTTGACCCCGCCGGTAAAGGCGGTTTTGCCGTCAATGATCATAAACTTGCGGTGGTCCCGGTTGTTCAGCCGGGAGTTCAGCATGGGCACAAAGCGGTTGAAGGCCACGGCGCGGATGCCCAGGGCGGTGAGCTCCCGGTCATAGTGGGTGCCCACCCGGCGGATGCAGCCAAAGTCGTCGTAGATCAGCCGCACGTCCACCCCCTGGGCGGCCTTGTCCAGCAGGATATCCAGGATGCTCTGCCAGACCTCGCCCTCGGCGATGATGAAATACTCCAGATAGATGGAGTGCTCCGCCTTTTCCAGCTCCTGCCGCATCCGGGAAATGGTCTGCTCGCCGGAGGAGAAGTATTCGGTTTCGGTGTTTTGGTAGACGGGGCAGTGGACCGTGTTGCTGAGATACCTGGCCTGGACCGCAGCGCCGGGGTCGTGCCACTCCAGGGCGTCCATGACGGTCTCGTCCTGGGTCAGCTCCCGGCGGATGGTCTGGTCCATGCTGGACATCTTCCGCTTCAGCCGCTTGGACAGCCGGTTGCCGCCGAAGATGACGTACAGAAACATTCCCAGCACCGGCAGGCCCAGGATCAGGATGATCCAGGCCATTTTATAGGCCGGGTTGCACCGGTCGGCCAGCACGTACAGCACCAGCAGCCAGGACAGGGCCGTCATTGCCGCGGTGAGCACCGGCTCCAGATCCCGGAACCACAGCAGCATGGCCAGCAGCGCCGCCAGCTGCAGCAGAATGCCCACTGCCACCAGGCCCACCCGTTGAAATAACAGCTTGAAAAAGCCCTTCATGGTGGTTTTCCTCTTGTTTTCTGTTGCGGCGTCAGATTTCCCGATACATGGCGGCGGCGTCGTCCTTGCGGACGGTCTCCGCCACCTGGAGCACCTCCACGTTCAGGGTGCGGGCGCCGAACTGGATGGTGATCCGGTCGCCCACCTTGACGTCGTAGGAGGCCTTCACCGGCCGGCCGTTGACGCTGACCCGCTGGTTGTCGCAGGCCTCGTTGGCCACGGTCCGGCGCTTGATGATGCGGGATACCTTTAAATATTTGTCAAGTCTCATAATGCCTCCAGGCGTTTGAACATTGAGAATTGAAACACACATTCATTTTCCATTTTCCATTCTCAATTTTCAATTTTTTAAAACCTTTCGTAAATATTGTCCCGTAAAGCTCTCCGGCACGGCTGCCACCTGCTCCGGGGTGCCGGTGGCCACGATGGTGCCGCCGCCGTCGCCCCCTTCGGGGCCCAGGTCGATCAGGTGGTCGGCGCATTTGATCACGTCCAGGTTGTGCTCAATCACCAGCACGGTGTTGCCCGCGTCCACCAGCTTTTGCAGCACGTCGATGAGCTTGCTCACGTCGTACATATGCAGGCCCGTGGTGGGCTCGTCCAGCACGTAGAAGGTGGCGCCGGTGGATTTGCGGCTGAGCTCTGTGGCCAGCTTGACCCGCTGGGCCTCGCCGCCGGAGAGGGTGGTGGAGCTCTGCCCCAGCTTGACGTAGCCCAGGCCCACGTCCACCAGGGTTTGGACCTTGTCCCGGATCCGGGGCAGGTTTTGGAAGTAGTCCAGGGCCTCGTCGGCGGTCATATCCAGCACGTCGGCAATGGACTTGCCCTTGTAAAGCACCTCAAGGGTCTCCCGGTTGTAGCGCTTGCCCCCGCAGACCTCGCAGGGGACGTACACGTCCGGCAGGAAGTGCATCTCGATTTTGACCAGACCGTCGCCGCCGCATGCCTCGCAGCGGCCGCCCTTGGTGTTGAAGCTGAACCGCCCCGGGCCGTAGCCCCGGAGCTTGGCGTCCTGGGTGGAGGCGAACAGGTCCCGGATGTCGGTGAACAGGCCGGTGTAGGTGGCGGGGTTGGACCGGGGGGTCCGGCCGATGGGGCTTTGGTCAATGCAGATGACCTTGTCCAGGTGCTCGATGCCCTCAAACCGGTCGTGCCGGCCGGGGCGGATGCGGGCGTGGTTCAGGCTGCCCGCCAGCTTCTTTTGGATGATCTCGTTGACCAGGGAGGACTTGCCCGAGCCCGACACCCCCGTCACGCAGGTAAAGGTGCCCAGGGGCACGGACACGTCAATGCCCCGGAGATTGTTCTCCCGGCAGCCGTAGACCTTGAGGGTCTTGCCGTTGCCCGCTCTGCGCCGGGCAGGCACCGGGATGGTGCGCCGGCCGCTGAGATACTGGCCGGTCATGCTCTCGGGCTGGGCCATCAGATCCTCCAGGCTGCCCTGGGCCACAATCTCGCCCCCGTGGACCCCTGCGCCGGGACCTACGTCCACCAGGTAGTCCGCGGCGCGGATGGTGTCCTCGTCGTGCTCCACCACGATGAGGGTGTTGCCCAGATCCCGCAGCCGGCGCAGGGTTTCCAGCAGCTTGTCGTTGTCCCGCTGGTGCAGGCCGATGGAGGGCTCGTCCAGAATGTACAGCACCCCCATCAGGCTGGAGCCGATCTGGGTGGCCAGGCGGATGCGCTGGCTCTCGCCGCCGGAGAGGGTGGCCGCCGCCCTGGACAGGGTGAGATACTGCAGCCCCACGCTGCGCAGAAAGCCCAGACGGGAGCGGATCTCCCGCACAATGGGCTGGGCAATCATGGCCTGGGTGGGGCCCAGCTCCAGCTGCTCGATAAACTCCAGGGCCTGGGTCACGGGCAGGTCGCAGTAGTCCATGATCCGCATGCCCCCCACGGTCACCGCCCGGGAGATGGGCGACAGCCGCTTGCCCCCGCACTCCGGGCAGGGGGAGGAGGACATGCACTCCTCCAGCTCCTTGCGCATGGCGTCGGACTGGGTTTCCCGGTAGCGGCGCTCCAGGCTGGGCACAATGCCCTCAAAGGCCTGCTCCAGGGTGCCCCGGCCGTTGGAGCGCTGGTAGTAGAGCTTCAGCTTCTCCCCCTTGGTGCCGTAGAGAATGGCGTCCAGGGCGGTTTTGGGCAGCTTTTCCACCGGGTCGGTGAGCTTGAAGCGGTAGCGCTCGGCCAGGGCGTCAAAGTACATCTTGGAGATGGAGTCGTTTTTCACGTTGCCCCAGCCGCTGGCCTGGATGGCCCCGTCCAGAATGGACAGGGACTTGTTGGGGATGATCAGCTCGGGGTCTACCTTCAGCTGGAAGCCCAGCCCCGCGCAGTGGGGGCAGGCCCCGTAGGGATTGTTAAAGGAGAACATCCGGGGGCTCAGCTCCGGCATGGAGATGCCGCAGTCCTCGCAGGCGTAGTTCTGGGAGAAGGGCAGCTCCTCCCCGGTGTCCATCCGCTGGATCAGCACCAGGCCGCCGCCGTGGGCGGAGGCGGTTTCGATGGAGTCGGTCAGCCGGCGGGTGATGTCCCCCCGCAGGACCAGCCGGTCCACCACCAGCTCAATGTGGTGCTTCTTGTTCTTTTCCAGGGCGATCTCCTCGCCCAGGTCGTAGAGATTGCCGTCTACCCGGGCCCGGACAAAGCCGGACTTTCTGGCATCGGCCAGGACCTTCTGGTGCTCGCCCTTTTTGCCCCGGATCACCGGGGCCAGCACCTGGAAGCGGGTGCCCTCGGGCAGCTGGAGGATCCGGTCTACGATCTGGTCCACGGTCTGCTTGCGGATCTCCTTGCCGCAGTTGGGGCAGTGGGGCACGCCGGTGCGGGCCCAGAGCAGACGCAGATAGTCGTAAATCTCCGTCACCGTGCCCACGGTGGACCGGGGGTTTTTGGAGGTGGTTTTTTGGTCAATGGAGATGGCGGGGGACAGCCCGTCAATGGAGTCTACGTCGGGCTTGTCCATCTGGCCCAGAAACATCCGGGCGTAGCTGGACAGCGACTCCACATACCGCCGCTGGCCCTCGGCATAGATGGTGTCAAAGGCCAGGGAGGATTTGCCCGAGCCGGACACCCCGGTGAACACCACCAGCTTGTCCCGGGGAATCGTAAGAGACACGTTTTTCAGATTATTGGCCCGGGCGCCCCGGACCACAATGGATTCATTCATAGCGGCTCTCCGTCAATTGTTGTTCCTGTTATTATACCAGAAACCGGGGAAAAATACAATCCCTTTTCCGTTCCCGCCCCGGGGTTTTCCCGAGGGCCTGCCCGGGTTATTTAGAACATTTTTTCGATGATTTTCCCCGGTCCGGGGGAAATTCCCTTGACAAACCGGGCCGGATGGCCTATGATCATACGGAACTGCAATCAAACGATGAAATCGTTTGATTGCCTGCGGCAAATGCCGCAGATGCCAAGCAATGATACTTGGCATGTTCAGATCTTGTACGTACGAATGCCACCGCATTTCATGCGGTGCGCCGAATGCCGGAAGCATTCGGCGAATAAAACCATTTCCTGAATGGTTTTATTGCATTCTAGTATAAACCCATCTGAAGGAAGGGCGGGGCAAGCCATGACCACAGGAGAAAAAATCAAACAGCTGCGCAAGCGGGAGAATCTGACCCAGGAGGCCCTGGGCAGGCTGCTGGGGGTGCAGAAAAACGCCATCAGCAAGTGGGAGCGGGGCCGGGTGGAGAACGTGCCGGCGGACAAGCTGCGGGCCCTGGCCAAAATTTTTGACGTGCCCACCTCCTACCTGGTGGACAGCGGCGCCCTGTTTGTGTCGGTGGAGAACCACGCCGTGACGGTGAGCGACGCGGATTTGCGCTACGCCCTGTTCGGCAGCACCGAGGCCACCGACGAGATGCTGGAGGAGGTCAGGCAGTACGCAGACTACCTGCGCTACCGGGAGACCCGGAAAAAGCTGAAAAGCCGGCTCCACCTGCCCCCCAAAAACCCCGCCGGCAAGCAGGGCTGATCGATGGAGCGTTACCGTTCCGCCAACGCCTGGTTCCGGCAGCGCTTTGGCTGCAAGGTGTACAAGCTGGCCCTCCAGGGGGGCATGACCTGCCCCAACCGGGACGGCACCAAGGGCACCGGGGGCTGCATCTTCTGCTCCGCATCGGGCTCCGGGGACTTTGCCGAGCCCCGGTGCGGCGACGTGTGGGCCCAGATTGACCGGGCCAAGGCCCGGGTGCAGGCCAAGCTCCCCGCCGGCGGGGCCTACATCGCCTATTTCCAGGACCACACCAACACCTACGCCCCCCTGCCGGAGCTGGAGGCCCTGTTCACCCGGGCCATGGCCCACCCGGAGGTGGCGGCCCTGGCGGTGGCCACCCGGCCGGACTGCCTGGGGCCGGAGGTGGTTGCCCTGCTGGCCCGGCTGAACCGGCAAAAGCCCGTGCTGGTGGAGCTGGGGCTGCAGACCATCCACCCGGACACCGCCCGGTTCATCCGCCGGTGCTATCCCCTGGGGGACTATGACCGGGCCATGGCCGCCCTGCAGGCCGCCGGGCTGGAGACCGTGGTGCACATGATGCTGGGCCTGCCCGGGGAGACCCCGGACCAGATGGTCCAAACCGCCCGGTACATCGGCCGCAGCGGGGCCGGGGGCATCAAGCTCCAGCTGCTCCACGTGCTGGAGGGCACCGACCTGGCCCCCCTGTGGCGGGCGGGAAAGGTGCCCGTGATGGAGCCAGAGGCATACTGTCGGGTGCTGGCCGCCTGCGTGGAGGCCCTGCCGCCGGAGATGGTGATCCACCGGCTCACCGGGGACGGGCCCAAGCGGGATCTGCTGGCCCCCCTGTGGACCGGCAACAAAAAGGCCGTGCTGAACCTGGTGCGGCAGTATTTCAACCAACATGACGTCCGGCAGGGCCGCAGCTGGCAGCCCGCCGATCCGGAAGGAGGCCCCCCACATGTACTTTGACTCCCACGCCCACCTGGACGACAGCCGCTTTGACGCCGACCGGGACCAGATCCTGGCCCAGCTTGCGCAGCACGGGGTGGGCTGGGTGATGAACATCGGCTGCGACGTGAGCAGCAGCCTGCGCTCCATTGCCCTGGCCCATCAATATCCCTTTGTCTACGCGGCGGTGGGCTCCCACCCCGACGACGCCGCCCAGGTCAGCGGCCAGACCCTGGCCCTGTACCGGCAGCTGTGCGCCGACCCCCGGGTGAAGGCCATCGGGGAGATCGGCCTGGACTACCACTATGAGGATCCCCCCCGGCAGGTGCAGCTGCCCGCCTTCCGCCGGCAGCTGGAGCTGGCCCGGGAGGTGGGCCTGCCCGTGGTGGTCCACGAGCGGGAGGCCCACGCCGACGCCATGGAGCTGGTGCGGCAGTTCCCGGAGGTGACCGGGGTGTTCCACTGCTACTCCGGGGCGGTGGAGCAGGCCATGGAGCTGGTGCGCCGGGGCTGGTACATCGGCTTTACCGGGGTGATCACCTTTAAAAACGCCCGCAAGGCGGTGGAGGTGGTCAGGGCCCTGCCCCTGGACCGGATTCTCATTGAGACCGACTGCCCCTATATGGCGCCGGAGCCCCACCGGGGCCGCCGCAACGACAGCCGCTGGGTGCCCCTGATGGCCCAAAAAATCGCAGAGCTGCGGGGGGAGGACCCCGCCCTGGTGGAGCAGGCCACCACGGAAAACGCCATGCGCCTGTTCCGGATCTGACCGGGCCGGAGCCAACCACAGGCCGCGCACATAAGACAGCTTTCAATCACTGCTTTGGACATCCGTCCCACAGGCTTGGAAAAAGAGATGGTCTGCACCGCCCAGGTGCAGGCCATCCTTTGTTTAATCCCTCAGCGTCCCGATCGGGATGATTTTGACCCCGTCTTCTCTTGTATAGGCCATTTCGCCGCCGGTAATGACCATGAGCAGATCCGGCTCACGAAGAGGAACCTGGGTCTGCTTTTCGTTGTACTTTCCGATGAGCTGCTTGAACTGAAGAAGGTGCGTTGCACCGTCTTCTATTTCTCTGCTGCCCAGCTTAAACTCAACCAGCGCGTAGCGGCCGTCGTCCAGATGAAGTACGGCATCGGCTTCAAGATCATAACGGTCATGATAGTAGGACAGCTTCCCGCCGAGCGCCTGTGAGTAGACCTTCAAATCTCGTATGCAGAGACATTCAAAGATGAAGCCAAAGGTCTTGAGATCGGTCTGCAGGGATTCAGGCGTCAGCCCCATGGCTGCTACGGCGATGGACGGATCGGTAAACTCACGCTTTTTGCCGGAGCGGATCACAGTCGCAGAACGGATTGCCGGGCACCAGGCCTCGATATCCTCAATCACAAAAAGCCTTTCCAAGGCGTTAAGGTAACTGTCCATCGTGGCAGAGGTCATGCTGTCCGCGTTGGCGGAAACGTCTTGAAAGATATTCGTTTTCTTGGCAAGGGTCGAAATGTTCCGTGCGTAGGAACGCAGGATCATATTCGTCCACACGGGATTCCTCTGGACCCCATCCACTGTGGAAATATCCGATTCGCAAATATTGTTGATATAGTCGCGGGCGATCAGCAGCTTGGCGGCGTCGCTTTTCCTGCGCAGCGCACCGGGCCAGCCGCCGCGGCAGGCTGCGAAGATCAGCTTCTCAATTGTCAGATTTGATGTGATCCCGTCAATGTCCATAGACGGATCGTTGAACAGAGACTTCAGAGAAATGCTGCCATTGGATTCCTTCGACTCGAACAGGCTCATTGGATACATTTTCATGCGGGAGATCCGGCCGGTGCCGGAGTGCATGATCTTGCTGTTGTCCACAGAGGTTGAGCCAGTGAGGATGAACAGCCCTTCCTCCTGCCGCTGATCGACCGCTGTGCGCACGGCGTCCCACAGCACGGGGGCAACCTGCCACTCATCGATCAAACGCGGGTTCTCTCCGCGCAGGAGCAAAGAGGGCTTGGTGTGCGCCGCGGCCAGGTATCCCTCCCGGTGGTCGGGATCCTGCATCCTTAAAACACTTTTTGACTGCTGTTCGCCCGTTGTGGTTTTTCCGCACCATTTCGGCCCCACGATCAAAGTTGCACCAAATGCTTCGAGCCTTAAGGCAAGCTCTTTGTCAACAACTCTTGGCAAATATTCCGGCATAGTAAATCCCTCCGAGAGAAACTTCTAATCAGATTATACCCCTTCCTCCGTATCAGGTCAATAGCCGATTTGTGTTTTTGAGTGTTTTTATTTTATGTTTTTGAGCCTTTTCATTTTGCGTTTTTGAGCCTTTTCATTTTGTGTTTTTGAGGTATCTCGGTTCACGGCGGCAAACTGTTCCGCTCTGCTGCCATGGGGCGGGGGCTGCCCCGCCAAATGCGCTGAGAAAGCAGGAAACGGCATGACGGTCAGGTCATGCCGTTTCCTGCAAAATAAAGCTGTCTTCCGCCCCGCCCCTGCGGCGCAGCCTGTGTGCTGCGCCATTCAGTTCATGGCGTTTTCTGACGGGACGGTGTCGTTTTCGTACTCGGTGGCAAAGTAGCTGTCAAAGATGGTCCTGGCAATGCTGCCCAGGTTGCCGCCCTGGGCACCCTTTTCCACATAGATGGCAATGGCCACCTGGGGGTCGTCGGCGGGGGCGTAGCAGACAAAGGAGGCGTGGTCAGACCCCGCCGCGCCGTGCTGGGCGGTACCGGTCTTGGCGCACACCGCAATGGGGTAGTCGCCGAAGACCTTGTTGGCCGTGCCGGCGGGGGAATCCACCGCCCTGCGCATGCCCTGGGTGTAGACGTCATAGGCCGCGTCGGAGATCTGCAGCCGGCTCTCCACCTGGGGGGTCAGCTCGTAGAGCAGGTCCTGGTAGTCGGAGGAGATGATCCGGTTGAGGAAGGTGGCCTTGTAGCGCACCCCGTGGTTGGCCAGGGCCGCGGTATACACCGCCAGCTGCATGGGGGTAAACCGGTTTTCCGACTGGCCGATGGCCATGGACAGGGTATCGCCGCCGGTCCAGCTCTGCAGGCTGGGGTCGGCGTAGAGCTTCTTTTTGTTTTCCGGGTTGGCCCGCCAGCCCACGCTCTCGGCCAGCTCCACGCCGGTGGGCTCGCCCAGGCCCAGGGCCTTGGCCACCTTGTCCATCTCCCGCCAGCCGGTGAGCCGGCCGACCTCATAGAAATAGTAGTTGCAGGACACCGCCAGGGCCTGGACGCAGTTGATGGTGCCGTGGGTCACCTGGCTTGCGGTGTAGAGATAACAGGCGGGCTGATAGTCCTCGTAATAGGTGTAGATGCCCATGTCCGTGACCAGATAGTAGGCGTTGACGGTGCCGGAGTCAATGGCGGCGATGGCCGTGGTCATCTTGTAGGTGGAGCCGGGGGGATAGACCTGCATCAGGGCCCGGTTGTACATGGGGGCGTACTTGTCCTTGCTCAGCTCGTCGTAGTCCTGGTTGAAGGTGGCGGGGTTGAAGGTGGGGTAGCTGGCGCAGGCCAGCACCGCCCCGGTTTTCACGTCCAGCACCACCACGGCGCCGCCCTCGGCGTCCTTGCCCTCGGCGGCGGCGTTGACGCCGTTCTGCCGCAGGTTCAGGATAAAGTCCTCCAGGGCCTCCTCGGTGATCATCTGCAGGTTGATGTCAATGGTGGTCTCCACGTTTTTGCCGGCCTGGGGCTCCACCGCGTAGGTCTGGGAGACGATGTTGCCCTCTTTGTCCACCGTGGTGCGCAAAATGCCGTCGGTGCCGTGGAGCTCCTCCTCAAAGGCCTTTTCCATGCCGTCGATGCCCACCTTGGCGTCCATGGAGTAGCCCTTGTCCTTGTACTCGGGCCAGTTGTCGGCAAAGATGTCGCCGGTGCGGCCCAGAATGTGGGCGGCGTAGGTGGTGTTAAACTCCCGCACGGTGCTGGATTCCACCTGCATCCCCGGGGTGTTCAGCTCCATGAGCTCCGCCAGCTGGTTGGCGTCTACGTCGGAGAGCAGGGTGTAGGTGGGCAGACTGGTGTAGTTGCGCAAATCCAGCTCGTAGCGCAGGCCCAGCACCCCCCGGACCTCCTCGTCGGTCCAGTCGTTGGGGATGCGGAACCGGGTGCGCATCAGCTTGATCAGCTGGGCCGCGGAGACGTCGGAGTCCCACTCGTTCTCCCGCAGGAACTTGCGGAAGTAGCCGTTCCAGGTTTCGGAGGCCTGGCCGGTGGTGTACTCGTAGGGCTTGACCGGGGTGACGGGGAAGTGATCGGTAAAGTCAATGTCCAGCTCCCGGCACAGCCGGACCAGCTGGCGCAGGGACTCGTTGGGATTTTCGGAGTTGAACAGGGCGTAGTTGGTGATGATCAGGTTGTAGCTGGCCCGGTTGGACACCAGCACAATGCCGTTGCGGTCCAGGATCTCCCCCCGGGCCGCGGTGACCCGGGTGTCATAGGTGTAGGTGCCGGTGGTGTTGCCGGCCACCCGGGGGGCAAGCACCTGCAGGTGGATCATCCGGTAGGCGTAAAAGCCCAGAATCAGCCCGAACGCGGCCAGAAACAGGCCCAGCCGGAACTTGGATTTATAGGCCATGGTTCCCTCCTGTACGGCTCACCGCCCGGACCAGCACATAGCTGATGGGGCAAAAGAGCATGGATAGCACCGCCCCCGGCAGCAGAATCCGCCAGAAATTGCCCGGGGCAATGGGGGTGAGGATCAGCTTGAACACAAAAATAATCGTCTCGTTAAGCAGCAGGGTGACAAAGCAGCACAATGCCGTGGAGATCAGCCCCTGGGTGAGCACCGCCCGGCAGGCCACCGCCGAGAGCACCGCGCACACCGTGACCACCCCCACGCTGAGATTGCCGTAGTCCGCCCCGGACAGGCACCAGAAGACCGTGCCCCCCAGGGCAAAAAAGCCGCCCTTCTCCGGGCCCTCCCGGATGGCCACGCACACCAGATAGATGGGCACCAGGCTGGGCTTGATGCCAAACCAGGGGGCCTTGGCGGAGATCACCGTCTGCACCAGCAGCACCAGCAGCAGGCAGAAGCTGTACAGCGCCCATTTTAAGATGCCCTTCCACTGGAGCTTGGTCAGGTGGAAGTGTTTGAACATACGGGGGCCTCCTTACTGGTTTTCATACTCGGTGATGACAAAGACCTGCTCCAGGTCGTCCAGGTCGGCGGCGGGGCTGAGCAGGGCGTATTTGGCCACGCCGGTCTCGTCAAAGTCGGCATCGGTGATGTAGCCGATGATCAGCCCCCGGGGATACACCGTGGAGCCGGTGGTGAGCACCTGGTCGTTGTTGCGCAGCACGGAGTCTGTGGGCAGATAGTTCATCCGCAGCAATCCCTCAGACCCGGTGGCCAGGGCCCCCTCCACAATGCCGTTGTAGCCCGTGGAGGCCACCGAGGCGTTGATCTTCAGGGCGCTGTCCAGCACGGTGGTCACCGTGGCCCAGTTGGGGCCGGCGGCGGTGACCAGGCCCACCACCTGGCCGTATTCGGTGATGGCCACCATGCCGGTGTTGATGCCGGAGTTGGTGCCCTTGCCGATGGTAAAGGCGGATTTCCAGTTGCTGGCGTCCCAGGAGACGATGTAGGCCGAGGCGAGCTTATAGTCCTCGTGCTCCTCGGTGAGCCCCAGCAGCTGGTGCAGGCGCTCGTTCTCCCGCTGGAGGGAGTCGGCGCTGCGCACGTCCTCCTCCATCTCGATGATCCGGGCCTGGAGGGCCTGGTTTTCGGCCTGGAGGGATTCGTATTTGAACACATAGTCGTAATACCGCTCGGCCTGGCGGATCAGCCCGCTGGCGGCGGCGCGGAAGGGGGAGAGCAGGGTCTGCACCAGGCTCTCGCCGGGGCCGGTGTTGGCCCTGACCACGGCAAAGATGGTCAGCAGCATGGCGGCCAGAACGGCCAGCACCAGAATCAGCCGGGTGCGGCCGGTGATGTATTTTTTCAAGGGATCACCTCATTGCAGAATTCCGCCGGCAGGCGGCAGCCGGGATGGTAGTGTATTATTGTACCACCTTGGCCGGGCGCTTGTCAACCGGGAGCCTTGCCGGGACGCCATTTTTGAAAGGGCGCGCCGCAACACAGCGTTTGCAGCGCGCCCCGTGGTTCAGCCGCCGCGGACCGTAAAGTTGATGGTGCCCACCCGCAGGTTGTTGAACAGAATCGTCAGGTTGTAGGTGCCGCTCTCGGCGGGGATAAAGGGCATCTCCGCCGCCCAGAGATTGTCGGTCCACATCTCGTCCCAGACCATGGTGGTGCGGCGGATGTCCACAATGGGGCCGTCGCTGCGCTCCGCCCCCTGGCGGACCACAAAGAGGACGTTGATCTCCTCGTCGCTGGGCTGGGGGGTGCCGTTGGCCGTGACCAGCACGGTGATGGGCGTCTGGGGCGTGGGGGTGACGTTGCCGCCGCCCAGGTCGTCCAGGGTCCAGTTCTCCTCGTCCGGGGTGTCGTACATGCCGATGGTGGTGCCCTCCCCGGTGATGCCCATGCCGTTGAACCGGGCCGCCTGGGGCACGTGGACCTGCACGGTGTTGCTGCCGGTGACCGGGCTGCCGTCCGCCGCCCGGAGGGTGATGACGTAGTCTGCGTTGGGCACCACCGCCGTGAGCAGGAAGCTGCTGCCCTTGGCGGTGTCCGCCAGCTGGAGGGTCTCCCCCTCGCCCAGGGAGCTGGCAATCAGCCAGCCGGCCTCGGGCTCCCGGTTGGCCTGCCAGTCCAGCTGGATGCCCTCCTCGGTGACCTGGGCGGTCAGGCTCTCAAAGTAGATCAGGCTCTCGCTGATCTCGGTGTTCAGCCCCTGGAACAGGCCCGGAGCCGTCACCTTGACCAGATAGTTGTTGCCCGGCACAATGCCGCCCACCGAGGCCGTGCACAGCCAGCCGTAGTCCGCCTGGACAGGCTCGTCCAGGGTGACCTCCAGCTCGTTGCCCTCGGGGTCCTGGCAGACCACGACCCACCGCTCGGGCAGGGCGCTGGTGCAGTGCCAGCTGAACCGGGCCACGCCGGCGTCCAGGCTGTCCATGGCCAGGGAGTCGGCGGTGACCTCCTCCGCCGGGATGTAGGTGGTGCTGGTCTGGCCGGTGAGATACAGGGTGTCAGAGCCCACCAGGTGGAAGGTGTACTCCGTGCCGATCTCCAGGCCGTTGATCTGGGTGCTGTGGCCGGAGAAGGTGGCGGTGGTCTGCTGGCCGCCGGTGGGGCCGTAGGTCATGACCCACTGCTCCGGCTCGGCGTTGCCGTCCTTGACCACCAGGGTGATCAGCACCGCGCCCTCCTGGCTGCCGGTGCTGGCGGCCATGGTGAGGATCTCCGTCTCGGGCATGGTGGTGGCAATGGTCTCCGTCACGCCGGACACCCGGTGGAAGCCCTCCAGCGCGGTTTTTAAGGTGTACTGGGTGCCGGGGGTCAGCCCCTCAAACACCGCGGCGCCGCCCTCAAACCGGCTCTCGTGGGAGTTGCCGTAGGCGTCCTGGCACAGGGCGGTGAACTTGCTCTCGTCCATGTTGGCGCTCATGTGCAGGGTCAGGCCGGTGGCGGTGACGTCTGTGACCTCCAAGGATTCCACGGTGACAAAGTAGTGGTAGAAGCCGTGGCCCAGGTCGGTGAACTCGTACAGGCCGATGAGCACCAGCAGCACCGCCATGGCCGCCACAAAGCCGATCCACAGCCGGCGCCGGCGGATGCGCTTGCGGCGCTCCTTTTCGGGGTCACGGCGGCGGACGTTCAGCCGCTGGGGCGGCTCGTCCTTGGCCTTGGACTCAGATTCAGCCGGGCGCAGGGCCGGCCGGGGGGTTGCAGGCGCCGGGGCGGCGGGCGCTGCGAGCGCAGGGGCCTCTGCAGCAGTCTCTGCAGCAGTCTCCGGGGTCTCCGGGGTCTCCGGGGCGGCCTCCGGGGCAGGGGGGGCAGGCTGCGCCTCCGGCTGGGGCGCGGTCTCGGCCTCGGCCTTGGCCCGGCGGAGGAATCTGCGCTCCTTCTTTTCCTTCTTGGGCTTTTTGTCCTTCTTCTCGGGCTGGGGCTCCAGGTCCTTTTCGGTGCCGGCGCCGGCGGTGTCCGGGGAGAAGCTCTTCTTAAAGGTATCGTCCATCTGGCCGGCGTCGGCAAAGTGGACGGGCTCGATCTCCTCCCGGCCGGCCTCGGGGGGCAGGGGCTCGGGGTCCACCACCAGGGGCGGCACGATGAGATCGTCGCTCACGGCGTTGCGCTGCATATACAGCTCCAGCACCTGGCGCATCCGCTCGGGGGTCTGGTACCGGTCCTTGGGCTCATAGGCGCAGGCGGTTTGGATGATCTCCGCCAGCTCATAGTCGGCGTAGATGGGGGCGGGCAGGGGCTCGCCCTCCTGGCGCATGGCGTCGGCGGCCTTGGCGGGGGTTTTCTCGTCCTCAAAGGGGGCGTGGTTGCCGTTGTAGATGCGGTAGAGCACCATGCCCAGGGAGTAGATGTCCACAGTGGTGTTCAGCCCGCCCAGCAGCTTGCGCAGCTCCGGGGCGGTGTAGCCGGTGCGGTACTGCTCCGGCAGGACGCCGTATTGCAGGTCCTGGGTGGAGATCAGGCCGAAGTCGCCCAGCATGAACCGGTCCCCGCCGGGGGAGAGGAAGATATTTTCAGGCTTGAGATTGCAGTGCAGATAGCCCTTTTGCCGCAGGGCGGCCAGGGCGGCGCACAGGTCGATGCCCATGTTGATGCCCCGCAGATGGGAGGCGGCGTTGTTGCTGAGATATTCCTGCAGCGAGGTGCGCCGGGGCAGCACGGCGTAGACGTCGTAGCCCACCGCGTCCTCCTTTTTGACCGCCTGGGCCCCCAGGAAGGGCAGCACAAAGGGGCAGTCCAAAAACAGCTTGGTGCGCTCGGCCTCCTCCACCATGGCCTGGGCCTCCCGGGCATAGTAGGCGTTGGCGTCCTCCTCGTTGGAGTAGGCGCCGGAGAGCAGCAGCGCCCGCACCTGGGACTCGCTGGCCGGCACCGAAATATGCTTGAGCACAAACTCCCGCCCGGACTCCGGATGCCGGATATAGAAGCACTCGACCCCCTCCCGGGCGGCAAAGCGCTCACCCAGCTCCATGGCATCCAGCAGGGGAGAAACCTTGAGTTCAGACACGTTTGTACCTCCTTTAATGTGTACTACCTTATATCATATACCATTTTCCCGCAAATTGCAAGAGGAACCTCACCGCCCGGCGGGGAAACTTATGGAAACCGGAATTCTCCCCGCCCCCGGCCCGGCGCGGCAAATCGGCGCCCTTCGGCCCAAACTGTGGAAAACGCACAAATTTTTTTGGCGGGCCGGGAAATTTCGACAAATTTTTTGGTGCTGTCCACCGGCAATCTGTGGAAAACCCTGTGGAAAATGTGGACAACCCCGGCCCGGGGCCCGGGGACGGCGTTGTTATTTTGGGGAATTATGTTGACCCGAAAACTACCTGTTGTGTCCGCCGGAAAAATAGTTTCGTTTTGTAATAATTCTGTGAAAATGCCGAAAGGCCCCCTGCCGGCGGGGCCGGAATTTTCGGGTTTGGTATAGCATTTTCCGGAGGGGTTTGCTATAATGATATCCCCGGGCCGAGCCCCGGCGAATTTTTGACCACTCCCCGATTTTGAGGATTTACAATATGCTGGAACTTCTCTCCCCCGCCGGCTCCATGGACGCCCTCCGTGCCGCCGTGCAGAGCGGCGCCAACGCCGTTTACCTGGGCACAGGCCCCTTCAACGCCCGCCAGGGCGCCAAAAATTTCAGTCCCGACGAGCTGGTGGACGCCGTGCGCTACTGCCACGTCCGGGGCGTCAAGGTCCACCTGACGCTGAACACCCTGGTCACCGACCGGGAGCTGCCCCAGGCCGCCGAGACCATCACCGCCGCGGTGCAGGCCGGGGTGGACGCCTTTATCGTCCAGGATCTGGGCCTGGTACAGCTGCTGCGGCAGATGGCCCCCGAAACCCCCATCCACGCCTCCACCCAGATGAGCATCCACTCCTTAGAGGGGGTGCAGCAGTGCGCGGCCATGGGCATTTCCAGGGTGGTGCTGGCCCGGGAGCTGCCCCGGGAGGAGATCGCCTTTATCTGCCGCAACAGCCCCATCGAGATTGAGGTCTTTATCCACGGGGCGCTGTGTATGTGCTATTCCGGCCAGTGCTATTTTTCCGCGGTGGTGGGCCGCCGGTCCGGCAACCGGGGCCAGTGCGCCCAGCCCTGCCGCCTGCCCTACGGCTACGGCCGGTTTGAGGACAAATACCCCCTGAGCCTGAAGGACAACTGCCTGATCCCCTGGATGGCCGAGCTGGACCGGCTGGGGGTCGCCTCCGTGAAGATCGAGGGCCGGATGAAGCGGCCGGAGTACGTGGCCATTGCCACCCGGCTCTACCGCCAGGCCATTGACGGCCAGCGGGTCAGCGCCCAGGATATGAAGGACCTGCGGGACGCCTTCTCCCGCCAGGGCTTTACCCAGGGCTATTACGTGGGCCAGACCGGCCGGGATATGTTCGGCACCCGGCAGCGTGAAAAGGAAAACACCGCCCTGATGCAGCAGGCCCGGGCGGGCTATGAGAACAACGAGGCCCCCCTGGTGCCGGTGCGGTTCTACGCGGTGATGAGCGCCGGGCAGAACGCCATGCTGGCGGTCCAGGACGAGCTGGGCAACATCTGCAAAACCGAGGGCCCCGTGCCCCAGCCGGCCCTGCGCAAGGCCCTGACCCAGGAGGAGCTCCACGCCCGGCTCTCCAAAACCGGGGGTACCCCCTACGCCTGCGTGGAGACCAAGGCGGTGATCGACCCGGGGCTGACCCTGCCCGCCGCGGCCATCAACGCCATGCGCCGGGAGGTGCTGACCCACCTGACCGCCCTGCGGGGCCGGCAGAGCCAGCCCTCTGAGCTCAACCGCTACACCCCGCCCAAGATCTGGCCCGGCAGCGACCGGCCCCCGGTGCTGACGGTGGGGGTGCTGCGGCCCGAGCAGATCACCCCCAAGCTGCTGGCCATGAAGCCCGCGGTGCTCTACGTGCCCCTGCAGCTGCTGCGGGGCAAGCTGGACTGGCTAAGCAAGGTCCAGCCCCAGACGGAGCTGTCTGTGGTGCTGCCCCGGATCATCCAGGACCGGGAGACCGCCCAGGTCCGCCGGGATCTGGATCTGGCCCGGAGCCTGGGCATCCGCAGCGCCCTGTGCGGCAACCTGGGCCACCTGGGTCTGCTGCGCTCCAGGGGCTTTGCCATCCACGGGGACTACGGACTCAACCTGTTCAACTCCCGCAGCATGAACCTGGCCAAGAGCCTGGGCCTGCAGAGCGCCACGGTGAGCTTTGAGCTGACCCTGCCCCAGATCCGGGACCTGTCCAAGCCCGTGCCCACCGAGCTGCTGGCCTACGGCCGGCTGCCTTTGATGATCACGGAAAACTGCGTCATCAAAAACCGCACGGGCCAGTGTACCTGCCACACCGGCGTGACCAAGCTGGTGGACCGGAAGGGCGAGGAGTTCCGGATTTTGAAGGACCAGGACAGCTGCCGCAGCGTGATTTACAACGGCAAAAAGCTCTTTTTGCTGGACCGGCAGGACGCCCTGAAGCCCCTGGGGCTCTGGGCCCTGCGGCTGCAGTTTACCACCGAAAACCCCATGGAGGTGGACGCCGCCCTGGACGCCTACCGGGGCTTCGGCGCCTTTGACCCCGGCGCCTGCACCCGGGGCCTGTACTACCGGGGCGTGGAGTGAATGAAGAACTGAAGGAATGAAGGCGGCCTGCGGCCTGATGAAGTCGGCTGCGCCTGATTGTGGTGTATTGCAATTTGAATTGACGCAGCGCGGGCGATCCGCCAGCAAATTTGGCAGTATGCCCCCGTAGGGGCGGATGCCTTCCATCCGCCCTAACGCCGCCCGCTACCACCGGGGCTACGAAACACGTAGGCACCCCCTTCGTAGGGGGCGGCGTCCC
>DFIE01000172.1:6883-7051 GCA_002372735.1 Clostridiales bacterium UBA3705 | reverse complement strand
GACATCGGCTGCTACACCCTGGGCGGGTCCGCACCGCTGAACGCCCTGGACAGCGTGGTCTGCATGGGCGGCGGCTTCTCTGTGGCCATGGGTATGGCCAAGGCCTTTGCGGCCTCCGGGGTGACGGATAAAAAGGTCTTCGGCGTCCTGGGCGACTCCACCTTCTTC
>DFIE01000172.1:0-6745 GCA_002372735.1 Clostridiales bacterium UBA3705 | reverse complement strand
CATCACCGGCATGACCGGCCACCAGGACAACCCGGGCACGGGCTTCAATCTCCAGGGGGAGATTGCGGAGAAGCTGAAAATTGAAGACATCCTGGCCGCCTACGGCTTTAAAAAGGTGATCATTGTGGATCCCCAGGATCTGGCGGCCATGGAGCAGGCGATCCAGGACGCCCTGGCAGCGGATGTGCCTGCGGCCATCATCGCCCGCCGGCCCTGCCTGCTCATCAAGCGCATCAAGCACGACATCGGCAAGTGCACCGTAGACACCGCCAAGTGCATCGGCTGCAAGCGCTGTCTCACGGTGGGCTGTCCCGCCGTGCTGGTGGAGAATAAGAAGGCGAGGATCGACCCGAACCAGTGTGTCGGCTGCACGGTCTGCGCCCAGGTCTGCCCCATGGGGGCCATCCGCAGAGAGGAGAACTGAGCCATGACTACTACAAAAAGTGCCCTTTTGGTGGGTGTGGGCGGCCAGGGCGCCATCCTCACCGCCAAGGTGTTGGTAAACGGCCTGATGCGGGCCGGCTATGACGTCAAGATGTCCGAGGTCCACGGCATGAGCCAGCGGGGCGGCTCGGTCTCCACCCAGGTGCACTGGGGGGAGAAGGTCAACTCTCCCGTCATCGGCAAGGGCGCGGCGGACATTATCGTGGCCTTTGAAAAAATGGAGGCCGTCCGCTACGCCGACTATCTCAAGCCCGACGGAGTGGTGGTCATCAACGACTATGAGATGGCCTCCTCCAGCATTGCGGCCGGCCTGGCGGAGTATCCCCAGGGCTGCCTGGAGGCCATGGAGGCCCACTTCCGCTGCCATGTGCTGCGGGCAGGGGAGATTGCCCAGGCCCTGGGCAGCGCCAAGTGCATGAACATCGTCCTTTTCGGCTCCATGGTCAAGGCCCTGGGCATGGACGATGTGGTGGACTGGGAGCAGGTCATTGCCGACACTGTGCCCCCCAAGTTCCGGGAGCTGAATCTGAAGGCCTACCGCGCCGGCCACGAGGCCGTGACCGCCTGAGCCCACGCCCCGGCCCCGCGGCCAAGGAGGAGCTATGTCTTATCTACAGCTGATCATCAATCCCGGGTCCACCAGCACAAAGCTGGCCCTGTATGAGGACGACCGCCGCCTGCTGCAGCAGAGCATCGGCCACCGCAGCCAGGAGCTGCTGGGCTTTGCCCACATCGGCGACCAAGTGCCCTACCGCCTGGCTCTGATCCGGGATTTCATGGACCAAAACCAAATCCGGCCCGGGGACCTGGCCTGTGTGGTGGGCCGGGGCGGCCTGGTTTACGGCCTGCACACCGGTGGCTACCTGGTGGACGAGGGCCTGTGCCGGGCCCTCGTGGACCCGGTGCTGAGCCAGCCCCATGCCTCCAACCTGGGCGGGCTGCTGGCCTATGCCATTGCGGCCCCCCTGGGCATCCCCGCCTGGATCTATGACGCAGTCACCTCCGGGGATCTGCGCCCCGTGGCCCGGATCACCGGCCTGCCGGAAATCCGCCGCCGCAGCTTCTGCCATGTGCTCAACAGCCGGGCCCAGGCCATCCGCTATGCGGAATCCGTCGGCAGGCCCTATGAGGCGCTGAACCTGGTGGTGGTCCATCTGGGGGGCGGCGTGTCCGCCAGCGTCCACGCCCACGGGGCGATTGTAGACTCCGTGGGGGACGACGACGGCCAGTTCTCCCCGGAGCGGGCGGGCTGCTTCCCCTCCCTGGGGCTGGTAAAGCTCTGCTATTCGGGCAAGTATACCCAGGCGGAGATGAACCGGCTCATCCGGGGCAAGGGCGGTATGTACGCCTATCTGGGCACCAGCGACTGCCGGGAGATCGAGGCCCGCATCGCCGCCGGCGACACCCTGGCCCGTGAAGTATTTGAGGCCCAGGCCTATCAGATTGCCAAGACCATCGGGCTGCTGTCCGTGGTGCTCCGGGGCAACTGTGACGCCATTCTGCTCACCGGCGGCATGGCCCACTCCCAGGCGCTGACTGATCAGATCCGCAGCTACGTGGCCCATCTGGCCCCGGTGGTAGTCCTGCCCGGAGAGAATGAGATGGAGGCCCTGGCCCAGGGCGGCCTGCGGCTGCTCACCGGCCGGGAGACAGCAAGCATTTACCAAGTGCCCCCAAAGGAGGAGCTTTTATGATCAACCAAAACGTTTACAAATTCGGCGCCACCCGCAGCAAAATCCGGGATCTGTTTGAGTACGGCCTGCAGCAGGCAGCCATTGTGGGCAAGGAGAACGTGTTTGACTACTCCTTGGGCAACCCCTCCATCCCCACCCCCGAAGAGGTAGAGAACATCATCATCCAGCTGCTGAAGCTGGACTCCCACACCATTCACGGCTACACCCCCGCCGCCGGCGCCGCCGAGGCCCGCCGGGCTGTGGCCCGTGATCTGAAGGAGCGCAGCGGCCACAGCATCCGGGCGGAGAACATCTTCTTCACCTGCGGCGCAGCCCCGGCCATCACCGCCACCCTGCTGGCCCTGGCGGTGGAGGACGCGGAGGTCATGCTCCTGGCCCCCTATTTCTCCGAATACCCCGCCTACGCCTACAACTCCGGGGCCAAGGTGGTCATCGTCCCCGCCGACACCGAACATTTCCAAATCCGCATTGAAGAGGTGGAAAAGCGCCTGACCCCTCACACCCAGGCCCTGATTGTCAACTCGCCCAACAACCCCTCCGGCGTGATTTACAGCGTGGAGACCCTTACTGCCCTGGCCGAGGTTCTCACCCGCAAGAGCAGGGAGTACGGCCACCCCATCTACATCATTGCCGACGAGCCCTACCGGGAGCTGACCTATGACGGAGCGGACACCCCCTATCTGCCCGGGATTTATCCCAACACGGTGATCTGCTACTCCTACTCCAAGATCCTCTCCATGCCCGGCGAGCGGATCGGCTACGTCTGCGTGCCCGATTGCGTGGAGGACCACGACATTCTCTTCTCCGCCATTGCCGGCGCGGCCCGGACCCTGGGCCATGTGTGCGCCCCGTCGCTGATGCAGCTGGTCATCTCCTACTGCACCCAGCTGCGGCCGGACATGAGCGCCTATGACAAAAACCGCATCACCCTCTATGAGGCCCTCACGGGCATGGGCTTCCGCTGCGTCAAGCCCACAGGCGCCTTCTATATGCTGGTCAAGGCCCCAGCCGGGGACGCCCAGGAGTTTTCCGACCGGGCCAAGGCGCGGAATCTGCTGATCGTGCCCACCGACGGCTTCGGCTGCCCCGGCTTCTGCCGGCTGAGCACCTGCGTCAGCCACGAGATGATTCTGCGCAGCCTGCCCGCCTTTGAGGACCTGGCAGCCTCCTACGGGCTGCAGGCGCCTGCGGCGGAATAAGCGCAAACACAGACACAGGCCCCGGGGCAGCGTGCCCTGGGGCCTGTGTCTGTGTTTTGGGCTCAGCTCTTGTTTTTGGCCATCCACTTGGCCAGGGCGTCAGCCATGGCGGGGTTGGACTGGGTCTTCTGCTCCTGCTGGGCCATGTAGCGGCGCACGTCAGACTTGCCCGCCCCGTCGGATTTCCGCCGGGCCTGGAAGTCGCTGAGCTTTTCCCGGTAGCCGCAGGCGCAGGCAAAGGTCTGCTTGTCTCCCTCACCCCACAGCTCCAGCTTTTTGTGGCAATTGGGGCACCGGGCGTTGGTTACCTGGGTGGTCCGCTTGCGGAAGCCGCACTCCCGGTCCGGGCAGACCAGCAGCTCGCCCCGCTTGTCCTTTACCAACAGCAGCAGCTTGCCGCACTGGGGGCAGGGCTTCCGGGTCTGGTTGTCGTGGCTGTAGCTCTGGCTGCTGGCCTTCACGTCGGCCACCAGCCGGGTGGCATAGCGCCGCATCTCGGCGATAAAGTCGGTGTCCTTCTCCTGGCCCTTGGCAATCCGGGCCAGCCGATCCTCCCACTGGGCGGTCAGCGCGGCGCTGCGCAGATCCTCCGGGGCCAGGCGTACCACCTGCATGCCCTTGGAGGTGGGGATCAGGGTCTTGCCCTGGCGCTCAATGTAAAAGGCGGAGAACAGCTTTTCAATGATGTCTGCCCGGGTGGCCGGGGTGCCCAGGCCGGAGGTCTCCTGCAGGATCTGGCGCAGCTGCTTGTCCTGCACCTGGTCCACCGGGTGCTCCATGGCGGTGAGCAGGGTGGCCTCGGTGTACCGGGCGGGAGGACTGGTCTTGCCGTTGGTCAGCTGGAGCTTGCGCACAGCGAGCTTCTGCCCCTTGTCCAGTTGGGGCAGGGACTGGGATTCTTCCTCCTCCTCGGCCTCCTCCAGGGCGCCGAAGCTCCGGTCATAGGCGGCCTTCCAGCCCTGCTCCAGCACCCGCTTGCCGGCGGCGGTGAAGCTGAGCTCGCCGATCTTCACCGTGAGCTTGATCTCCTCGTACTCAAAGGGAGGCATCAGCACCGCCAAAAACCGCCGCACTACCAGGTCGTAGATGTTCCGCTCCGGCCCGCTGAGATCGTAGAGCATGGCCTGCTCCTCGGTGGGGATGATGGCGTGGTGATCGGTGACCTTGGCGTTGTTCACCAGGTACTTGGTCTGCATGGGCCGCTTGCGCAGCACGGCGTGGGCCAGCTCCTTGTAGGGCCCCTGGGCCACAGCCCGCAGCCGGTCGGGGAGAGTGGGCACCACGTCGTCAGAGATATAGCGGCTGTCGGTGCGGGGATAGGTCAGGGCCTTGTGCCGCTCGTAGAGACTCTGCATCAGGTTCAGGGTCTCCTTGGCGGAGTAGGCGTATTTTTTGTTGGCGTCCCGCTGCAGCTCAGTCAGGTCGTAGGCAGCGGGGGGCGGGGTCTGGCGCCGCATCTTGCTGATCTGGGTGATCACTGCGGGCTTGCCCTGGCACTGGGGCAGCAGCCGCTCCACCTTTTCCTTGTCAAAGAACCGGGCGTTGCCCTTCTCATCGTGATATACCGCCCGAAAGCCCTCCAGCTGGGCAGCCAGACCGTAGAAGTCCTTGGGCACAAATTTCCGGATCTCCTCCTCCCGGGCCACCACCAGGGCCAGGGTGGGGGTCTGCACCCGGCCGGCGGAGAGCTGGGCGTTGTGCTTGCAGGTCAGGGCCCGGGTGACGTTCAGCCCCACCAGCCAGTCCGCCTCAGACCGGGCCTGGGCGGAGCGGAAGAGATTGTCGTAGTCCCGGGCGGGGCGCAGATTGGCAAAGCCCTCCCGGATGGCCTTGTCCGTCTGGGAGGAGATCCAAAGCCGCTTGGCGGGCCCCTTCCAGCCGGCCTTCACCATGATCCACCGGGCCACCAGCTCGCCCTCGCGGCCGGCGTCGGTGGCAATCACCAGCTCCTTGATGTCGCCCCGGTTCATCAGCCCCTGCACCACCCGGAATTGGCGGCCGGTCTCCTTGATGACCACCAGTTTCATGGTCTGGGGCAGCATGGGCAGGTCTTCCATGTTCCATTTTTCCAGCTTTTTGTCGTATACGTCCGGGTCCGCCAGGGTGACCAGATGGCCCAGGGCCCAGGTGACCACATAGCTGTCACCCTCCAGATAGCCCTCGCCGCCCCGGCGGCAGTTCAGTACCCGGGCCAGCTCCTTGCCCACAGAGGGCTTTTCTGCCAATACCAGTGTCTTTGCCATGGCTTACCCCTTCAGCCCTCTGGACTGGCGGTCCATATCCTCTACCACAATGTCAAAGATTTCCCCCAGGCCGGCGCAGTATTCCAGCAGCTTCCAGGGCTCGTTGGTGTGGAAGTGGACCTTGATCAGATCCTCATCCCCCACGGCCAGCAGGGAATCCCCTGTCAGATGGGTTGCAATGTAATCGTAAATCCGGTCCTCATCCAGACCGTGCCCTTCAATGAGCAGCTGAGTGTCGTAACGGAATTCAAGCATGGTGCAGCACTCCTTTGTTGATGTTGTCCCTATTATAGAGGATGGAGCGGGAAAAATCAACCTTGTCGGGCGACTCCGACGGCAAATCATGCTTGCAAAAACTCCAAAACAGTGTTATAATCATACATATTATGATAACTAATGCAATACACAAGGAAGGAGGCACAGCCCTTGTCCAGTCTGACCAAGCAGGCCATTAAGCAGAGCTTTTGGGAGCTGCTGGAGCAGCGGCCCCTGGCCCAGATCACCGTAAAAGATATTGTGGAGCGTTGCGGCATCAATCGCAACTCCTTTTACTATCACTTCCAGGACATTCCCGCCCTGATCGAAGAGATTGTGGTAGAGGAGGCCGACCGGATCATCTCCCAGTATCCCTCCATCGATTCAGTGGAGATTTGCATCAATGCCTGTCTTGATTTTGCCAAGGAGAACCGCCGGGCCATTCTGCACATCTATAACTCGGTCAACCGGGCCATGTATGAGCAGTATCTCTGGCAGGTTTGCGAGAGCGTGGTGTCTGCCTATGTGGGCACGGTGCTGGGGCCTGGGCAGATTGCCCCGGAGGACCGGACGCTGATTCAGCGCTACTATAAGTGCCTGTGCTTCGGCATTGCCACTGAGTGGATCGGCACCGGCATGCGGGAGGACATCTCCGCTCCGGTTCATCGTCTTTGCGAGCTGAAAAAGGGCGCCATGGAGCAGATGATTCGCCGCTCCCGGGAGACCGTATAGAACAACAGACACACAGCGCCCCGCCGAAGAAAATCGGCGGGGCGCTGTGTGCTTTGTGGGGCGGTTACGCCTCTACAATGATCAGTTCCTTGGGGCTCTTGGGCAGGATTTCCACCCCATCCTCGCGGATGATGACGCAGTCCTCAATCCGGACGCCGAATTTGCCGGGCAGATAGAT
>DFIE01000024.1:1756-5075 GCA_002372735.1 Clostridiales bacterium UBA3705 | reverse complement strand
GGATGCGGCCGTCGGCAATCAGCTTTTCCAGGGCGACCCTGGCAATCTCCCGCCGGACGGGGTCAAAGGAGGAGACGGTGATGGCTTCGGGGGTGTCGTCAATAATCAGGTCTACGCCGGTGATGGTCTCCAGGGTGCGGATGTTGCGGCCCTCGCGGCCGATGATGCGGCCCTTCATCTCGTCGCTGGGCAGGGGCACCACAGAGACGGTGGCCTCGGCGGCGTGGTCGGCGGCGCAGCGCTGGATGGCGGTGGAGATGATCTCCCTGGCCAGGGAGTCGGCGTTTTCCTTCAGCTCGGCCTCGATCTCCTTCAGCTTCATGGCGGCGTCGTGGCGGGCGTCGGCCTCCACGTTTTTAATGAGGTATACCTTGGCCTCCTCCTGGGAGAAGCCGGAGATTTTTTCCAGCATTTCCAGCTGGGACTTCTTGATGAGGTTGACCTCCTCCTGGGTGGCGGCCACAGCCTGCTGCTTTTTGCGCAGATCTTCCTCTTTGCGCTCAAAGTTGTCCAGCTTTTTGTCTAAGGATTCCTCCTTTTGCTGCAGGCGGCGCTCCTGTTTGTTGAGATCGTTGCGGCGTTCTTTGATCTCTCTGTCGTTTTCTGTGCGAGTTTTATGGATTTCCTCCTTGGCTTCAAGAAGCATTTCACGCTTCTTGCTCTCTCCGCCCTTGATGGCCTCATTGATGATGCGCGTGGCTTCCTGTTCCGCGCTGCCGATCTGCTGTTCGGCAATCTTTTTGCGGTACTTGATGCCAATAAAGAAGAATACAACGGCTCCGATCACAAAGGCAAGGATCGTAAGCACGATTGCCAACCATAGTTGCATAACTCTGCACACCTCCTTTTCGTAGTATTGGGTATGCCGAGAAAAAGAAATGTCGCGGCCGGGGACCCCGAACGCCCCGGCGGACAAACTAATCCAATCAATATTGTAATGTCCTGTTTGGGTTATGTCAAGTGCTTTTTTGGTTCCAACCTGGGGAATTTCACAAAAAAGTCCTTGCAATTTCACGCCGGCGGTAGTATAATCAGCCCAAGAAAATGGCTATGACGAAGACCGTCGCTCCCACACCCTGCCCAGAGAGGGGCCTCATCGGCTGCAAGGGCCCTGCAGAACAGGAGCTGTACCACCGCTTCCGAGCCGCTCTTCCCAACGCCGCACCTGCCGCCTGTAAGAAGAGCCGGGCCGCGCCCGTTACAGCGTCCCAAAGCGGCAGCGCCTGCGCTGCAACCAGGGTGGAACCGTGGATAAGTTTTTATTCACCCCTGACCATTTCCGTGGTCGGGGGTTTTGTTTTGAATTGAGAATTGAAAATTGAGAATTGAGAATTGTAGGTGTCGTTCAAATTGCCATTTGAACGACGGGCATATATACAATCATTCTCCATTCTCAGTTCTCACCTCTCAATGATATCAATGTAACCAATTCCCCAAGGAGGATCATCAATCATGTCTGAAGAAAACGTCTACACCTTTGAAAACGAGGCCTATCGCAAGACCTACTGGCACACCTGCTCCCACATCATGGCCCAGGCGGTCAAGCGCCTGTGGCCCGAGGTCAAGCTGGCCATCGGCCCGTCCATCGACCTGGGCTGGTATTACGACTTTGACGCCCCCTTCTCCTTCACCGGCGAGCACCTGGAGAAGATCGAGGCCGAGATGAAAAAGATCTGCAAGGAGCGCCTGCATCTGGAGCGCTCCGAAAAGCCCCGGCAGGAGGCCATTGCCTACATGGAAGAAAAGGGCGAGCCCTATAAGGTCGAGCTGATCAACGACCTGCCCGAGGACGCAGTCATCTCCTTCTACACCCAGGGGGAGTTCACCGACCTGTGCGCCGGCCCCCATCTGGACTCCACCGGCCGGGTAAAGCACAACGGCTTTAAGCTCACCAAGGCCTGCGGCGCTTACTGGCGGGGCGACTCCAACCGCAAGATGCTCCAGCGGATCTACGGCGTGGCCTTCCCCTCCAAGGACGAGCTGGACGCCTATCTGCAGCAGCAGGCCGAGGCCCTGAAGCGGGACCACAACAAGCTGGGCCGGGAGCTGGAATTCTTCACCACGGTGGATTATATCGGCCAGGGCCTGCCCATCATTCTGCCCAAGGGCGCCCGAGTCATCCAGAAGCTCCAGCGCTGGGTGGAGGATACCGAGCGCAAGCGCGGTTATCAGCTTACCAAGACCCCCTATATGGCAAAGCGTGAGCTCTATAAGGTCTCCGGCCACTGGGATCACTACCGGGACGGCATGTTCATCCTGGGTGACCCCGACGATGAGACGAAGGAGTGCTTCGCCCTGCGGCCTATGACCTGCCCCTTCCAGTACCAGGTCTTTCTGAACCGGGCCCGGTCCTATCGGGACCTGCCCATGCGTCTGAACGAGACCTCCACCCTCTTCCGCAACGAGGACTCCGGCGAGATGCACGGTCTGATCCGGGTGCGGCAGTTCACGATTTCCGAGGGCCATCTGATGGTCCGCCCCGAGCAGCTGGAGGAGGAGTTCAAGGGCTGTCTGGAGCTGGCGAAATACTGCCTCGATACGGTCGGCATGCTGGACGACTGCTCCTTCCGCTTCTCCCAGTGGGATCCCGCCAACCCGAACAACAAGTACGAGGGCACCCCGGAGCAGTGGGAGCTGGCCCAGGCCACCATGAAGACGATCCTGGACGATCTGGGCGTGGAGTACACCATCGGCATCGACGAGGCTGCCTTCTACGGCCCCAAGCTGGACATCCAGTATAAGAACGTCTTCGGCAAGGAGGACACGCTGATCACGATCCAGGTGGATATGCTCCTGGCCCAGCGCTACGGCATGGAATACACCGACACCGACGGCCAGAAAAAGATCCCCTATATCATCCACCGCACCTCCCTGGGCTGCTATGAGCGGACCCTGGCCTATCTCATCGAGAAATACGCCGGCGCCCTGCCCCTGTGGATGTGCGCCGAGCAGGTCCGGGTGCTGCCCATCACCGACCGGGCCCACGACTACGCCGCCAAGCTGGTGCAGGAGCTCCGCGACCTGGACATCGACGCCGAGGGCGACTACCGCTCCGAAAAGCTGGGCTACAAGATCCGTGAGGCCCAGGTGCAGAAGATCCCCTACATGCTGGTCATCGGCGACCGGGATATGGAGAACGGCACCGTCTCCGTCCGCACCCGCACCGGCGCGGACCTGGGGGCCATGACCCCCGAGGCCTTCAAGGCCCTGTGCCTGCGGCAGATTGCCGAAAAGGACCGCAGCTTCTGAGCCTTTGCACTGTGCGCATCCGTCCGGCCGCGCCTGCCTCCGTAGGGGCGGATGCCCACATCCGCCCTCG
>DFIE01000024.1:0-1626 GCA_002372735.1 Clostridiales bacterium UBA3705 | reverse complement strand
CCCTCGGATGCCCACATCCGCCCTCCTATGCTGCGGGCGGCTGAACAGACCCCATCGTGAAACAAACGCGCCGCTTTCCCCCAAAAAAGCGGCGCGTTTTTTCTCCCGGGGCGGAACTTTTTCCCGCCCGGGGGCGTCCAATCCCCAGCGGAACAAAAATTGAAAGGAGCGATTCCGATGAAACGTCGCGCAACCCTGCTTCTGTCCGCCCTGGCGCTGGTGCTGGCCCTGCTGTTTGCGGCCTGCGGCGCCGAAGCCAAAGGCTCCGGCGGGGACTACTACCCCGAGGAGGCCCCTGCCATGGCCGCCGACGGCCTGTACGAGGAATACGAATACGAAAATGCGGAGGCCCCCGAGGCGCAGGGCGAAACCGCCCTGGACGGCCAAAAGCTGATCCGCAGGGTCCATCTCACCGCCGAGACCGAGGACTACAACACCACCATGGCCGCCGTGCAGACCAAGATCCGCCAGCTGGGGGGCTATCTGGAGAGCGCCGAGGAGCACACCTCCGGCAACCGGCCCAACGCCAGCCTGGTGATCCGGGTGCCCGCGGGGCAGCTGGACGATCTGACGGAGTTCCTGGCCGGCAGCGCCAACATCACCTACCGCTCCGAGAGCCAGGAGAACGTGACCCTCCAGTACGTAGACACCGAAAGCCGCATCCAGGCCCTGAACACCGAGCAGGAGCGGCTGCTCCAGCTGCTGGAGCAGGCCGAGAGCCTGGAGGACATCCTGGAGATTGAGGACCGCCTGGCCGAGGTGCGCTACCGGCTGGAGAGCGCCCAGTCCAGCCTGCGGGTGCTGGCCAACCAGGTGGACTACGCCACGGTGTACCTGGACCTGCGCCAGGTGGAGGTGCTGACCCCCGTGGAGGAGCCGGGCTTCTGGCAGGGGGTGGGCGAGGGCTTTATCGCCAGCTGCCTCAGCCTGTGGGAGATCTGCAAGGACCTGTTCAAGGGCCTTGTGGTGGCCATGCCCTTCCTGCTGGTGCTGGTGATCATCCCCCTGGTGATTTTGCTGGTGGTGCTGAAAAATGCCCGCCGCCGCCGCAAGGCAAAGGCCGCCGCCGCCCCCAAGCCCCCGGTACCCCCGGCGAACCCGGCGAACCCGGTACCCCCGGTGAACCCTGCGCCCCCCGCGGCCCCCGGCCCGGAGCGGCTGTAACACTATACTCCGATTAAAATCTTTGGATTTTAATCGGAGCGGCACCATGCTTCGCACGCTGCCATTTTGTGCCGCAGGCACAAAATCCGTCTGCTGTGCATAAGCTCCACCAACGAAAACAAGTTTTCGGGTGTCGCTTATCATGCGAACTCCAACGCGCCTTCGGCGCTATAATACTGATCTGCAATCAAACGATGAAATCGTTTTATTGCCTGCGGCAAATGCCGCAGATGCCAAGCAATTATGCTTGGCATGTTCAGATATTGTACGTACGAATGCCACCGCATTTCATGCGGTGCGCCGAATGCCGGAAGCATTCGGCGAATAAAACCATTTCCTAAATGGTTTTATTGCATTCTAGTATAAAATGCTTTTTTAAAGCATTTTATGATGTATTGTGTAAAGGATAAAGAACAGTTTCAGTAAACACTCTCGGAAAGCCTGCGGAAACAGAAAGGGAAC
>DFIE01000062.1 GCA_002372735.1 Clostridiales bacterium UBA3705 | reverse complement strand
ATGTGGGCGACACCATGCCCTTTGTCACCGAGGACGGCAACCTGGAAATCTACTATCTGTATGACACCGACCATAACGGCCAGGGCTATCACCCCATTTACCGCTACGTCACCGACGACCTGGTGGGCTACCAGGACGACGGCAAGGTCCTGGACTACGGCATGATGTCCGACCCGGACCCCGCCCTGGGCACCGGCTCTGTGATGCAGGATCAAAACGGCCTGTATCATATGTTCTACACCGGCCACAATGACAGCGGCAACGGCGGCAAGGGCAAGGAGTGCGTCATGCACGCCACCAGCACCGACCGCCAGACCTGGACCAAGCAGCCCGATGACACCTTCTTTGCCCCCGAAAACTACTCCACCGACGACTTCCGCGACCCCGAGGTCTTCTGGATGGAGAGCGACCAGTGCTACTGGATGCTGATTGCGGCCAGAGACTATCTCCGGGGCGGCGTGGTGGCCAAGTACACCTCTTCCGATCTCAAGACCTGGGACTTCCAGGGCCCGATTTTCGCCCCCATGGCCCAGTACATGCTGGAGTGCCCCGACCTGTTCTGCATCGGTGACACCTGGTACCTCACCTACAGCTGGGACTGCGTCACCTACTACGCCATCGGCGATACCATGAACGGCCCCTTCACCGTGCCGGAGGACAACATCCTGGCCGGCCAGGGCCTGACCGAGGGCAACGGCTTCCTGTTCTATGCGGCCAAGACCGCCGAGCTGAACGGCGAGTACTATCTCTGCGGTTGGATAGGCCGCCCAGGCGTCAGCGGGGACTCCGGCTTCTACCAGTGGGCCGGCAGCGTGATGAACCACAAGCTGATCCAGCACGCCGACAAGACCCTGGGCGTGGACGTGCCTGACGGCTATGCCGACTACTTCACCCGGGAGAAGGACTTCCGTGCGGCCAAAAAAGAGGGCGACGTGAAGATCAGCAGCAACACCGTCACCCTCTCCGACGAATCTGACGGCTACGCTCTGGCGGATCTGGGCACCCGGCCCGCCACCATGCTGCTGGAGTGCGACGTGACCATGGGCGCCCTGGGCCGTGCGGGCTTTGCCTTTGGCGGCACCGAGGAGGACCCCACCTATACCGCCCTGTGCCTGGATGCCACCCGGGACATGGTCCACTATGAGGGCTATGAGATTGAGGACCTGGAGTACTATGACCCCACGGCCATCACCCGCCTGGTATACGAAGACGGCGCCACCCACCATGTGACCCTGGTGTGCGAAAACGAGATCGTGGTGCTGTACATCGACCAGATGAAGGCCCTGGGCTGCCGCGTCACCCACTCCATCGACGGGGCCCACATCGGCCTGTTTGCCGACGACTGCGAGGCGGTTTTCAGCAACATCACCGTGAAGCTCCCGGGGTAATCCCCCGGCCTCTGTCCCCGGCTGCCCTGGGCAGCCGGGGTTTTTTTGCCCTTGGGCGCAACCTTTTTGCCAAATTCCGGGATGATAGGGTGAACGGGCCGTTCAACAAAGCCTTGGAGGTGATGGAGCATGACACAGACCACAGCCCTGCGGCGGCTGCAGCAGGGCAGGGAGGACGCCCTTGTGTGGTTGATCGATCGTTATACCCCCTACGTCTGCACCGTGATCCGCTGTATCATCGGCGGGTCTATGACGGAGGCCGACGTGGAGGAGGCGGCATCAGACGTGTTTCTGGTGCTGTGGCAGCATGCCGACCGGGTGGAGCCCGATTCGGTCAAGGCCTGGCTGGGGGGCGTGGCCCGGAACAAGGCCCGCCAAAAGCTGCGGGAGCGGGGCCTGACCCTCTCCCTGGACGACGACCTGCTCCCGGTGGAGGGGTCGGACCCCCAACAGACCCTGGAGCAGGCCGAGCGGGACCGGCTGGTCCGCCAGGCGGTGGAGGCCATGGAGCCCACCGACCGGGCGGTGTTCCTGCGCTATTACTACCACTGCCAGCCCATCCGGGAGATTGGGGCAGAGCTGAAGATGCCTGTTTCCACGGTGAAATCCCGTCTCAGACGGGGCCGTGAGAAGCTCCGCGCCGCCCTGGAGCATCAACTGTAATACAGGAGGGAATTATGGAATATCGCATCTCTGACTGCCTGGACTGCCTGGAGGCAGCAGGCCAGAATCTGAAGCCCCGGCGGGCTGACACCGCCCGGGTGCGGGCGCTGACCCTGGCAAAGCTCCGGGGGGAGCGGGCCCGACCGGCCCCCGGCCGGCCCACCCGACTGCTGGCGGGGCTGATTGCCGCGGCGGCCGCGGCGCTGCTGCTGTGCGGTACGGCCTTTGCCGCCTGGAAGCTGGGGGCCTTCCGCTTCGGCCGGGTGCTGGGCACCGAGTCCGCCGTGCTGGACACCTACGCCGTCTCCTATTCTCAGGATACCGAGCCCCCAATCCCCGCCGACGCCGGCTATGCGGACTGGGAGAAGACCCAACTGGGCAATTACCGGCTGGTGCTGCTGGAGCTCACCGTCCGGGACGGGGCGCTCCGGGCGGTGGTGGATCTGTCCCCTGTGGACGAGAGCCTCCCGCCCTTCCGGGAGGCCGGCCTGGGCCTGGGCCTGGGGGAATATGAAACCCAATGTGCGCTCAAGCCCCTGGATGCCTGGACCGACCGGATCACCCTCACCGCGGCGGTTGACACCATGCCAGCGGAGGGGGCGGAACTGGCCTTTGTCCTCACCGGGCCGGACACCCTGGTTCAAAGCCGGGGCTTCCCGGTGGGCTACTCCCGCTACACAGCCCAGGACGCCCCGGCGGAATACACCCCCAAGCTTGCCACCGTAGCCGACACGGCGGACTACTGCTTCCGCCTGCAGACCCTGGCGGTGAGCCGACAGATGATCTACGCCGTGGTGGACGTGGAGGCCCTGACGGCCTTTGGCAGGGACCATCTGGACCGGTGCCCGGAGCTTGCTGTCACCAACCGCAGCAACCCCGGCTCCGCCGTCCTGCTGGACCCCCGGCTGGTGGAGTCGGCCGAGGGCACCCGCCGCTATCTCTTCGGCGCCCTGCGCAGCCGGGGGGAGAACATGGCCGGGGATCTGCTGGGCTTTGAGCTTCTCTCCCTGTTGGAGGCGGGGGACACCGCGGGCCACCCCTACCGGCTGTTTGACGTCACCGTGGAGCAGCTGGTCCCCGGGGAAATCTCCCTTCTGCCCGCCGAAGAGGTGCCCGCAGCCGGCACCCGCTGGCAGCAGGTCCGGCTGGACACCCTGGGCCTGGTGCTGGAGGGCACCGTGGATCGGACGGAGGCGTGGCCGCCCCAGGTGGTGCTGGAGCTCCGGGACGGCACCCGGGAGACCGTGCTGGACGAGGATCACCGCTGGTACGGCCCCCAGGCTCCCATGCCGGAGGGGCACCGGGCGGTGCTGATGGACGCCGGCGGCTGGCAGGACGGCACAGACTACCTGTGCCTGCTCTTTGCCCGCCCCCTGGAGCTTGACCGGGTGGAGGCCGTGGTGGTGGGCGGACGGCGCTTTGTCATCGCGCCTTGAGCTGCGCAACAGGCCCGCGGGAGAACCCGCGGGCCTTGGTCTGCCGTTGGTTTTGGCCGAAATTGGGAAAAACCTCCGATTTTTTTGGGAAGCCTGTCAGACTTCGACAAATTATGTTAACTTTTTGTGTTATGATTCAGGCAGAAACCTCCCTTCTCAGGCGCAGCACAATGGCGGTGAGATCATCCTCTCCCTCGCTCCCCGCCCCGGCGGCCAGATAGCCGGCCAGATCCCGGACCGTGCCGCCCTGAAAGCCGGTGATGCGCCCCTCGGTTTCGGCACTGCAGGCGCCGTCACTGAGCAGCACCAGGGTTTCTCCCCCTCTTAGGGACAGCTTAAACTGCTCGGCAGTGTGGTGCGATTCCACGCTGTAGCCCGGCGGCGGCGAGGCTGTCCCTATTTTTTCCACCCCGTCCTCGCTCTTGCGGTAGGAGGGGGCGGCGCCCCACTTGTAAAGCACGCCGGTGCCGGTGGCCAGGCTCAGCTGCAGCAGGTCCACCGTGGAGAACACCGTGTGCTCCTGCAGCACGTAGTAGCCGTTCAGCAGCTCCATGGCGGCGTCCGGGGCCACCCCGGCCTCCAGCAGGCCGGAGAGCATGTGCACCGCCCGGTCGCTCTCCTGCCGGGCCTCGGCCCCGGTACCCATGCCGTCGCAGAGCAGGACGTAGAAGTTCCCCCACCGGTCCCGGAAGGTGCAGCCCCGGTCGCCGGAGATCTCCTGGCCCCGCTTGCAGGCCGAGCCCACCGCCAGCTCCGGGGCAAACTGGGGGGCGGGCACCGGCCGGTCCGCCTCCTCCGCCAGCCGCTGGAGAAAGCGGGAGAAGAACAGGTACTGGTCTGAGAGGATCCGCCGGCTCTCCTGCAGGCGGCTGCGGAGCTGGCGGCGGTAGAGATTGGCGTCCAGCTCCTGGTTCACCGCGGTGATAAAGCCCTCCATGTGGCAGCACCGCTCCTGAAACGCCGGGGGAAAGTCCTCCCGCAGCACCATGCCCCGCTGCATCATGGCCTGGCCCGCAGCGCACAGGTCCAGATAGGTGGACTCTCCCTGCTCCTGCCAGCAGGTTTTGTTGCGCACGCACATGCGGCACACCTGCTCGGCGGCAAAGTCGTAGATGTCCGCCATCTCAGAGGGGCAGGCCGCCGGGGGGATGCCCTCCAGCTGCCGGTGCATGGCGGCAAAGACCCGGCTCACCCGGCGCAGCCTGCCCCGGCTGTCCGGGGCGGAGAGGGGAGGGGCCTGCTCCCGGTCAAACCAGGGGAAGGGGAGCACCGTCCCCAGCCCTGCCCCCAGGGCGGCGCAGGCCAGGGCAACCCCCTGGGCCTGCCCGGCCAGCAGCTGCCACACCAGGGCGGCGGACCAGATCACCAGCGCCCGCAGGGGGGCGCTGTTTTTGCGCAGCAGCCTGCACAGCAGGGCGCCGGCTGCCAGGGCAGGGGTCCAGCCCCCGGCAAAGCCTGTGCCCAAATCCAGGGCCAGGCCGCACAGCAGGGTGGGCAGCATGCCCGCCCGGGCAGAGCTGACGCACACGGCAAAGGCCCCTGCCGTGGCCAGGTACCCGCCAAAGGGGGGCAGGGTGCCGGTCAGCCCCACCGCCAGCAGCAGCCCCGCCGCCATGCAGGCGGAGGGCAGCCGGTCCTCCAGGGCCCGGCGCAGCAGCCCCGGGGCGGCCCCGGCGGTGGTGACGCCTGCGGCGTAGCACAGCAGCTCCGGCAGCGCCGGCCCCCGGGCAAAGAGGAACAGCAGCCCCACCGCGGCGCTGAGCCCCGCCCCCAGCCAGCCGGCCAGGGCCGGGGTGTCGTGGAACAGGGCCGCCGCCACCAGGAACAGCACCGTCAGGCACAGGGGCTCCAGGGCCCCCTGCCAGCCCCACTGCAGCAGATACCCCGCCCCGGCCCCCAGGGCGGCCAGGGGCGCCCGGGGCCAGGGGGGCAGGGCCAGGATCAGGGCGGCGGCCAGGGGCAGAGGTCTGCCTGCCAGGGACATAGAGGACAGCAGCAGCCCCGCTGCGGGCAGGGCGGCATATTCCAGCAGGGTCCGGGCTTTGGGGCCCGCCCCCAGATGGCGCAGCCGGTCTTTCAGCCGGGCGGGGGCGGCAAAAACAGTGGTGGCAATCATTGGGCTTCATCTCCTGTGTGATACGATTACCCAAATGGTACCCCAGGCAGACAAAAATTTGTGTCGGGAAATAACCGGGGAAATGCCGGGAAAAAATATTCTTGCCAGCAGGGCAAAACAATAGTATAATAGACAAAAAACGGGGTCTGCCCCGGGGAGGAAAGGCCATGGCAACAGAACTGGAATGGAAGCTCCGGCTGGAGGATGAGGCACAGCTTCTCCGCATCTGGGAGGATCCCGCCCTGGGGGCTCTGGCCTGCGCCCCGCCCCGGCTGCTGGAGATGCGCTCCACCTACTATGACACCGCTGACCGGCTGCTGGGCAGGGCCCGGGTCTCCCTGCGCCGCCGGCTGGAAAACGGGCAGAGCATTGTCTGCTGCAAGGCCCCACTGGCCGGGCAGCCGGACGGAAAGCTCCGCCGGGAGTACGAGTGCGCCGCAGCCGAACCTGCCGAAGCCCTGCAGACCCTGCTGGCGCTGGGGGCGCCGGAGCTGGTGGCCCGGGCGGCAGAGCAGGGGATTGCCCCGGTGTGCGGGGCGGAGTTCACCCGCCGGGCGGTGCTGCTGGCGCCCCGGGCGGGCTGCACCTGCGAGCTGGCGCTGGATTATGGCCGGCTGTGCGGGGTACAAACCCAAATCCCCCTGTGCGAGCTGGAGCTGGAGCTGAAGTCCGGCCCGGCCGAGCCCGTGCAGCAGCTGGCCATGGAGCTGATGCTCCGCTTCGGCCTGGAGACCGAGCCCCGCAGCAAGTTTGCCCGGGCCCGGGTTCTGGCATAGAAAAGTTATGAATTCGGGCTTAAAATGCCCTGAAATCTCTTGTGCTTTGACGCAAAATGAAGTATAATACACCCATTCCGCTACGGAGGGTGAAGTCATGACCCTGGGACAACTGATTCCCAAATACGCAAGAAAACCCCTGCTCATCACCCTGGGTATCAACTGTGTGGTGTACTACGGGCCCAAGTTGCTGATGCCGGTGCTGCATTACCACAAGCTGCAAACCGCCCTGGATCCCCTGATCCCCCAGGTGCCGGTGTTTATCTATATCTATGTGCTGGCCTTTCTCCAGTGGGGCCTGGGCTATATCATCATCGCCCGCGACAGCCGGGAGCGCTGCTACCGGGTCCTGTCCGGCGAAATCATCGCCAAGCTCATTGCCCTGGCCATCTTTCTGCTCTGGCCCACGGTGATGGACCGGCCTGCGCCGGCCCCCGGCCCCGGGGCCTGGCTGCTGGGGCTGATCTATGCCATGGATACGCCGGTGAATCTCTTCCCCTCCCTGCACTGCCAGGAGAGCTGGCAGGTGTTCCGCTATTCCGTGGGGCTCAAACGGATGCCCCGCTGGTATGCCTGGCTGCAGCTGGTGTTTACCCTGCTGGTGTTTGCCGCGGTGCTGCTGGTAAAGCAGCACATCTGGCCCGACGTGCTGGGCGGCGTGGCTGTGGCGGAGCTGGGCCAGTGGCTGGGCCGCCGGCTGGGCGCCCACCGCGTCTTCGCCCGGCTGGACCATGAAACAAAGGACGAAACTGATTTATGAAACAAACCAATCCCAACCCTGCCATGGGGGGCAAGCGCCGCGGGCTTTGGACACTGCTGTTTCTGCTGATTGCCGCCGCCACCATCTGGACGGTGGCCTCCCAGAACAAGCATTTCTCTGTGGCCCGGTTTATGGACTATGTGGCCGGCAGCAACCCCTGGTGGCTGGCCGCGGGCGTTGTCTCCATGCTGCTCTACATCTGCTTTGGGGCGGCGTCCATCCTGTGCATTCTGCGGGAGTTCGGCTATCGCCGCAGCCCGCTGCAGGGCCTGTCCTACACGGCGGCAGACCTGTATTTTTCCGCCATCACCCCCTCGGCCACCGGCGGCCAGCCGGCGGCGGGCTACTTTATGATGAAGGACGGTGTCTCCGGCATCGTCAGCACCGTGACGCTGCTGGCCAACCTGGCGCTGTACACGGTGTCCATCGTCATCATCGGCCTGGTGTGCCTGGCTCTGCGGCCGGGGACCTTTTTGCGCTTCAGTACGCTGTCCCGGGTGATGATCCTCATCGGCTGCGCGGTGCAGCTGGGGCTCACGGCCCTGTATGTGACCCTGCTCTGGAAGAAAGAGCTGATGCGCAAGCTGGTGGACTGGGCCCTCCGGGTGCTGACCAGGCTGCGCCTGCTGCGCAACCCCCAGCGGCGCAGAGAGCGGCTGATGGAGTCAATGGACCGCTATGACCGGTGCACCGCCATGCTGAAGGGCAAGAGCAAGATGCTGGCCAAGGCCCTGGTGCTGAATATTCTGCACCGCACCTGCCAGATCGCCGTTACCGTGTTCTGCTATCTGGCCCAGCACGGCCAGGGCCGCCACGCCCTGGACCTGTTTGCCATGCAGAGCGAGGTGGTGGTGGGCGCCAACTTCATCCCCATCCCCGGGGCCATGGGCGTGACGGACTACCTGATGTTGGACGTGTTCTCCAGCCTGATGACCCCGGACCAGGCCGCCAACCTGGAGCTGCTGGCCCGCACCACTTCGTTTTACTTCTGCATTATTATCTGCGGCGTGATTGTGCTGTGCAAATCCGCCCTACTGCGCCTGAGGAGAGAGAAAAAATGATCGGCTTTTATGACTACACGGTGATTCTCACCTATCTGTCCCTGCTGTCTGCGGGCACGGGCATTCTCATCGCCCTGAACGGGGACGGACATCCCTACTGGGGCATGACCTTTCTGCTGTTCTGCGGCCTGCTGGACGCCTTTGACGGCCGGGTGGCCAGAACCAAAAAGAACCGCACCGACACCGAGAAGAACTTCGGCATCCAGATCGACTCCCTTACCGACCTGGTGGCCTTCGGCGTGCTGCCCATGTGTATCGGCGCGGCCCTGATCCGCCGGTCTGAGCTGCTGACCAAAACCGCCAACCCGGTGCTCTGGGCCCTGAGCGGGGTGATGCTGGTGTATCTGCTGGCTGCCATGATCCGCCTGGCCTACTTCAACGTCACCGAGGAGGAGCGGCAAAAGACCGAAAAGGGCGCCCGCAAGACCTACATCGGCCTGCCGGTGACCTCCGCCAGCCTCATTTTCCCCACGGTGCTGCTGATTCAGCACCTGACCCACTCCGACATCACCCCGGTATACTTCGGTGTGGCGCTGCTCACGGGCCTGCTGTTCATCTCCAGAATCCGCATCGGCAAGCCCGGCCTGCGGGGCATTCTCATTATGATCGGCATCGGTGCGGCGGAGTTTCTGATCGTCAACCTTACCATGCTCATCAACCGGTAAGCGGCCATGGCAGAGGAAAAGCTCCTGGGCTTTCTCTACGGCACGCCCTTTGGCCGGCTGCTGCTGCGGCCGCTGGTGAGCCGCCCGCTGTCCAAGGCGGCGGGGTGGTTTTTAGACAGCGGCCTGTCCCGGCCTCTGATCCGCCCCTTCCTGCGCAAAAACCGGATCGACCTGGACCAGTACCTGGACCGGGAGTTTCCCAGCTTCAACGCCTGCTTTACCCGGCGCATCAAGCCGGAGCTCCGGCCCATGGCCCCTGCCGGGCTCATGGCCCCCTGTGACGGCAGGCTGAGTCTTTATACCATCCGGGACGACACGGTTCTGCCGGTGAAGCAGAGCCGGTACACAATCTCCGGCCTGCTGCAGGACGCGCCCCTGGCCCGGCGCTATGAGGGCGGGCTGTGCCTGGTGTTCCGCCTGTGCGTGGACGACTATCACCGCTACTGCTATCTGGACGACGGCCGCAAGGGAGAGAACTTCTTCCTGCCGGGCAAGCTCCATACCGTGCGCCCCGTGGCCCTGGCCCAGGTGCCGGTGTTTACGGAAAACTGCCGGGAGTACACCCTGCTGCAGACCAAAACCCTGGGCCCCGTCCTCCAGGTGGAGGTGGGGGCCATGCTGGTGGGCCGCATTCAAAACGACCACGGCCCCGGGCTGATCCGCCGGGGCCAGGAAAAGGGCCGGTTCCTCTACGGCGGCAGCACCATCCTGGTGCTGCTGGAGAAGGACCGGGTCCGGCTGCTGCCGGACTATGCCGCGGCCCTGGATACCGGCCGGGAGCTCCCGGTCCGGATGGGCATGTGCCTGGGGGACTGCCTGCCCCACTGACACAGGAGGAAACACGATGAAACAAGGCCTTTCACTTTTCCTGATTCTGGCGCTGACGGTCTGCCTGCTGGCGGGCTGCGCCGCCGGGCCCGCCCCGTCTTCGGCTCCCGGCGCCCTGCCCGAGGCCGCAGACCCCGCCGCCCGGGCGGACATGGCCCCTGCCGCCCTGCCCGAGCCGGAAAATCCCCTGGCCCACGGCGCGGATCCCCGCCTGCCCACCGCCCCTGAGACCGAGGCCGCACAGCAGGCCACCCAGCCCGCCCGGCAGCCGGAGGCCTGGCAGGCGTTTACGGATCTGGTCCCCGGGGCCTTCTACACCGAGGCGGTGGAGTGGGCGGTGGAAAACGGCATCACCAACGGCATGACCCCCACCACCTTCGGCCCGGCGCTGACCTGTACCCGGGGCCAGGTGGTCACCTTCCTGTGGCGGTCCAGGCAGTCCCCCGTGCCGGCTGCCGGGGCAGGGGAGTTTGAGGACGTGGCCCCCGGCGCCTTCTATGCCCCGGCGGTGGCCTGGGCGGTGGAGACCGCCGTGACCAACGGCGTGGGGCCCAATCTCTTCGGCCCGGACCGGCCCTGCACCCGGGGCCAGGTGGTCACCTTCCTCTGGCGTGCCAGGGGCTGCCCCGAGCCGGCTTCCACCAACGCCCCCTTTACCGACGCAGATCCCTCCGCCTTCTATTACAAGGCCATGTGCTGGGCGGTGGAGCGCCGCATCACCAACGGCATGAGCGCCACAAGCTTTGCCCCCAATGCCACCTGCACCCGGGGCCAGATTGTGACCTTCCTGTTCCGCGACTTTGCCGCGGAGCTCAAATAACAAAACAGCCGCGTGCCTCCTGTGGGAAGCACGCGGCTGTTTTGCCGCCGCTACGGGGAAACGTCCTCAATCAGCACCTGCAGGGTGCCGCCGCAGACCATGCCCTCCTCTGCGGCGGCGTCGGCGGTCATCTCCACGGTGATCACCTGGCTGCCGCCGGTGCCGATCAGCCGGCGGGCCTTGGTCATGGCCTCGGCCTCGCTGCAGCCGCCGCCGATGGTGCCCAGGGCGGTGCCCAGCTTGTCCACCGCCATCAGGGCCCCGGGCTTGGCGGGGGTGGAGCCGGTGGCCTCCAGCACCAGGAGCATGGCCCTGGGCCGGTCTGCCCGGGCCAGGAATTCCAGCACCGGGCGGTTGATGTCGGTTTGCAGCAGCAGACCCTCCTGCCGGGGCAGACTGTGCCGGTGCTGAATCAGCTGGGCGCAGATGGACACGGCAATCTCCTGGGGGGTGACGGCGCCGATGTCCAGGCCGATGGGGGCGTGGATGGAATCCAGCACCTGCCGGTCAAAGCCCTCGGCCTCCAGCCGGTCCCGCAGCCCCGCCACCCTGCGGTGGGAGCCGATCATCCCCAAATAGGTGGGGATGGGGCCGGCCAGCAGGGCCCGCAGGCACTGGGCGTCCCAGCGGTGGCCCCGGGTGAGGACGCAGACGTAGTCCTCCTGCCGGGGCGCCAGGGTGCGGATGGCGGTTTCAAAGCTGTCGCACACCACCCTGGCGGCCTGGGGAAAGCGCTCCGTGTTGGCAAAGGCGGGGCGGTCGTCC
>DFIE01000110.1 GCA_002372735.1 Clostridiales bacterium UBA3705 | reverse complement strand
ACAGGTAGACATACTTGTGGGACATGTACTTTTCTCCTTTCAAGTTAACATGGCTATCCCAGCCATTTGCATTTGTTTTTATTCTTCATTTTTGTTGGCACTATATTATACCACTTTTTTTCCGGTTTTTCAATGGTTTTTCCAAAAATAATCTGGAAAATTGGGTTTTTCCTTTGCAGGTTTGGCGGTTGATTTTCCCGGCGGAAGGGGCTATAATAGGGAAAAATCCAACTGCAAGGAGGCGGCTGCCATGATTTGTGCCTGCTGCGGCGCCCGGGTTGCCGAGGGCGCGGCCTTTTGCTCCAAGTGCGGGGCCAAAATTGAACAGCGCTCCGACACCAAGGTCTTCTCCCCCGTTTCTGTGCCGGCGCCGGAGCTGCGCCCGGCAGCGGATCTGTCCCCGGCGGTTGAAAAGGCCCCGGACCGCACCGGCCTGTGGCTGGGCCTGGGGCTGGGGGCCCTGGCGGTGCTGCTGACGGCCCTGCTGCTGATTTGGGCCCCCTGGCGGAGCTCCGCCCCCGCCCCCGCACCGCCCACGCCCACCCTGCCCACCGCGGCCACCCCGGCGGTCACCCTGCCCGCCGAAACCCAGGCCCCTGTGGAAACCCAGCCCCCCGAAACCCCGGCTCCCGAGACCACCGTCCCACCGGAAACCCAGCCCCCTGCCCCCACCCCGGAGCGGCAGCAGAACGCCTGGCAGGCCTATCGGCTGCTGCTGGAGCAGAACGAGAGCCTGATTCTCCCCGACGCCGCCAAGGCCAGGTTTGACGGGGTGACCCCCCCGGCGCTGCCGGCAGAGGGCGCCGCCGCCCTGGCGGATCTGGTGGGCGACAGCCTGCCGGAGCTGGCCTTCCTGGCTGCGGACCCGGCCGATCCCCACAGCTGCCGGCTGCAGGTCTACACCTACGCCAACAACCGGCTCTACCAGGTGCTGGATCTGCCCTGGGTGCGGGATGCCGCCGTGCCGGACCGGCCTGCCCTGCTGCTGCGGGGCGACGCCCCTGCCCTGGCTGCGGTGTGGACCGGCATGGAGGACAGCTACACCTACTACACCCGCTACGACGCCCTGGAGGGGGACGATTTCTCCCGCAGCCCCCGGACGGTGCTGGCCCAGAGCCACACCGCCCAGCCCAATCAGGCCGACCGCTACACCTACAGCGCGGAGGGAGCCCAGGTGGACGTGGGGGTCTATGACCGAGCCGAACGGGCGTTTTTGGCCGGCATCACCCAGGTGGTGCTCTACGGCCGGGAGCTGCCGGCCCCGGTGGAGGGTCTGCCCAGCGCCCAGCGCTCCCTGGCAGAGGTTGAAGAGGAGCTGAGCAACAGGATGGGTCTGCGCCCGGAGCTGGTGGACCCCAAGGACATTCCCTCCGGCCTGGAGGACTTTTTGGCCGTCTTTATCGCCGGCGACGGCGAGCCCTATCTCTACGCTGACGCCCTGCACCGCAGCGTGAACATCCTGGGCTCTCTGGTCAGCCCCACCGGCTGCGTGCGCTACGCCCAGTATGACTTTGCCGGCCGGCAAACCGCCGAGGCAGACCCCCGGCAGTGGTGGCAGGGACAGTGCTGTCTCTACAGCGCCGCAGAGGTCAATTGGGTGGCCCACAACATCCTGCACCTGTCTGAGGACGACATCCGCGCCCTGGCCGCCCAGGCCGAGGAACACCAGCACTTCTACCGGGAGGGGCAGTTCTACTACGCCCCCCTCACCGACGGCGTGTACGCCACGGGCCAGGTGAATCTGCGCTCTGTGTCCTATGACGGGGCGCGCTACCGGGCGGTGTTTGACTTTGTCTATGAAGCCGACCTGGCCGCCGGCAGCTTTGGGGATTTCCCCCGCTGGCAGGCGGAGCTGGGCTATGAAAACATCGACGGCGTATACTACTGGACCCTGTACCGCCTTGCCCCGGCGGCATGAAGCCCCTCCCCGGCGCCTGCCGGCCAAATGGCCGGCAGGCGCTTTTTATGTCTCGTGATTTTGCATAGAAAATATGCATAATCTTGTTCAATCCGCCAATTGCAAAAAATTTTTAGGGTGGTATAATAATTTTTGCAAATCGGGTCTTCCTTCTGTCACGGCACGATTCCGGCCGGGAGGGATCTCACAAAAGGAGTGTTTTCCGTGAAAAATTCCAACCATCAACCCCCTGATATTCAAAACATCTACCGTCTGGACGGGCGGGTGCCTGTGGCCAAGGCCATCCCCTTCGGTCTGCAGCATGTGCTGGCCATGTTTGTGGCCAACGTGACCCCGGTGATGCTGATTGCCGGCGTGGCCATGTACAACGGCAAGGCCTTCACGGAAATCGACAAGGCCCTGCTGATTCAGGCCGCCATGCTGGTGGCTGGCCTGGGCACGCTGATTCAGCTGTACCCCATCTGGCGCATCGGCTCCAAGCTGCCGGTGGTGATGGGCCTGAGCTTCACCTTCCTGTCCGCCATGATGACCCTGGCCGCCAAGGACTACGGCCTGATGATCGGCGCGGTGATTGTGGGCGGCTGCATAGAGGGCCTGCTGGGCCTGACCGCCAAATACTGGCGCAAATTTGTTTCCCCCATTGTGTCCGCCTGCGTGGTGACCACCATCGGTATCTCCCTGCTGGGCACGGGCATTGAGTCCTTTGCCGGCGGCAACGGGGCGGAGGACATCGGCGCCTGGTACAACCTGGTGGTGGGCACCATCACCCTGATCTCCTGCCTGGTGTTCAACTGCGTGGCCAAGGGCTTCTGGAAGCAGCTGTACGTCCTCTTCGGCCTGGTGGTGGGCTATGTTGTGGCGGTGATCTTCACCCTTACGGGCATTGCCCCCATGGTCAACTTCTCCGCCATGCGGAACACCGTGGCGGAGCTGGGCGTGGTCTCCCTGCCCAAGCTGTTCGCCTTTACCCCCAAGTTTGAACTCGGCGCCATCATCTCGGTGACCCTGGTGTTCCTGGTCTCCGCGGCGGAGACCATCGGCGATACCACCGCCGTATGCACCGGCGGCCTGGGCCGGGACATCACCGAGCGGGAGGTCTCCGGCTCATTGGGCTGCGACGGCTTCATGTCTGCCATCTCCGGCGGCGTGTTCGGCTGCCCTCCCATCACCTCCTTCAGCCAGAACGTGGGCCTGGTGGCCATGACCAAGGTGGTCAACCGGTTCACCATCATGTTCGGCGCCCTGACCCTGGTGCTGGCGGGCCTGTTCCCCCCCATCGGCGCGTTCTTCTCCACCCTGCCCGCCTGCGTGCTGGGCGGCTGCACGGTGATCATGTTCGGCGCCATCATTGTCTCCGGCGTGAGCATGCTCTCCCAGATTAAGATGGACCAGCGCAACACCTTGATTGTGGCCTCCGCCTTCTGCATCGGCATCGGCGTCACCTTTGTGCCCGGGTTCTTCACCCATATGCCCCAGATCGTCACTGACATCTTCTCCGGCAACCCGGTGGCAGGCGTGTTCGTCATCTCCATGCTCATGTCCCTGCTGCTGCCCAAGCGGGTGGATCTGGAGCCCGACGCCCTGACTCCCAAGACCATCGGCGGGGCCGAAAAAGACGCCGGGGAAAAGCGCTGAACCCCAAAGAAAATCCCCGCCCCTCCATTGACAAGCCCGGGAAATCTGTTATAATATTCCTGTATCTTACCGAAAGGAGCGCGTCACCATGAAGTATGTTTGCAACGTCTGCGGCTGGGTCTATGATGAGGACGAGGCCGGCGTGAAGTGGGAAGACCTTCCCGAGGATTTCGTCTGCGAGCTTTGCGGCGTGGGCAAGGATGATTTCAGCCCCGAGGAATAAGCTAAGCCCGGCCGGGCCCTGATGGGTCCGGCCGGATTTTTTGTTAACATAATTTGATTTTTTACTGGACAAGCCCCGGTCGTTTCTGTTATACTAACAGACGGAGCATGCAAACGAAAGAACGGGGAGGAAACAGCGCATGAAATGTCCGTATTGTGGGTATCAGGAGAGCAAGGTGGTGGATTCCCGCCACTCCGAAGACGGCACCAGCATCCGCCGGCGCAGAGAGTGTCTGGCCTGCCAGCGGCGGTTTACCACCTATGAAACCGTGGAGCGGCTGCCGATTATTGTGGTGAAACGGGCGGGCACCCGCCAGCCCTTTGACCGGAACAAGATCATGAACGGCATGATCCGCGCCTGTGAGAAACGGCCGGTCAGCGCCCAGGATCTGGAGGACGCGGTGCTGGAGATTGAGTCCATCATCCAGAACTCCCTGGAGCGGGAGGTCACCACCGAGTACATCGGCGAGCTGGTGATGGAGCGGCTGAAGCCCCTGGACGAGGTGGCCTATGTCCGGTTCGCGTCGGTGTACCGCCAGTTTAAGGACATCCACAGCTTTATGCAGGAGCTCAACAAGATCCTGGAGGAAAAATAAATCCCCCGGCCCGGGCACAGACAGCTTTTTGCGTTTCTGTATCAAACGCAGAGGGCTGCCTGTGCCCGTTTTGGAGGAAAGAGGTGTTTACAATGAAACAGCGCGTGTTTTCCACAGAGCTGGCCTATCTGCTGGGCCTGGCGATTCTGGCCGTGGGCACCGCCCTGATGGAACGGGCGGACTTCGGCATGTCTATGGTGGTGGCCCCGGCCTATCTGCTGCATCTGAAACTCAGCCAAAGCCTGCCCTTTTTCACCTTTGGCATGGCGGAGTACACCCTGCAGGCGGTGCTGCTGGCGGTGATGATGCTGCTGCTGCGCAGGTTCCGGCTGAGCGATCTGTTCTCCTTTGTCACGGCGGTGCTCTACGGGCTGATGCTGGACGGGTCCATGTGGCTGCTGGCCCTGGTGCCCGGCTTTGGCATGGCGGATCGGATTGTCTGCTATGTCATCGGCATGGTGCTGGGCTCGGCGGCCATCTCCCTGCTGTTCCACGCCTACATCTCCCCGGAGGTGTACGAGCTGTTTGTCAAGGAGGTCTCCGCCCGCTGGGGCATTGAGATCCACAAGTTCAAAACCGGCTATGACATCACCAGCTGTCTTCTCAGCGTGGGGCTGTCCTTCGCCTTCTTCGGCCTGTGGCATCTTGAGGGGGTCAAGTGGGGCACTGCGGTCTGCGCCCTGGTGAACGGGTTTTTGATCCACCGGTGCACCGCCCTGCTGGAGCGGCGCTTCGTCTTTCGGGACAGCTGGGCCCTGCGGCCCTTCTTTACCGGCCAGGCCCCGGTGAGGGACCCTGTCACGAGTCGGTAAACAGGAAGATCAAAAAGCCCCCCACAAACACAAAGGCGAGCCAGCCCACCACAATGGCCAGGCTGTACACAATGCCCATCAGGGCCCGGACCCACCGGCTTTTCCAGGGGCAGAGCCTGCGGCGCAGGCCCAGATAGTCCGCCCAATAGGCCACCAGGCTCAGATGGATGCCCAGCAGGGCCACCCGGTACATGGCCAGGGTCAAAATGTCCGTGTTGTCGTACTCCACGGAAAAGTCATAGGCGAAGATCAGCCCGTAGCCCAGCAGGGCCAGGAGCATCTTCCACACCTTGCCGGTGCGGAAGCCCGGGGGCAGCAGCTGCCGCCGGGTGCGGCCGGCCGGAGCTGGACGGGCGAGCAGCCGCTCCAGCTCGGTTGCGGTGGGCCGGTCCGCCGGCTCCATGCTCAGGCACCGGGCAATCACCGGGGCCAGGGGGCCCGCGGCGGGCGCCAGGGTGGGCAGCTCCCCGGTGAGCAGGCAGTTCAGCACCACCCCCACGGCGTAAACGTCCGCCGCCGGACCGGAGGCCCCAAAGCCGTACTGCTCCGGAGCGGCAAAGCCCTCGGTGCCCAGCAGGTGGGTGTCCCGGCCCTGGCCGGGGCGGTGATGCTTGGCCACGTTGAAGTCCAGCAGCCACAGCCGGCCGTTTTGGTCCAGCAGGAGATTCTCCGGCTTGATGTCCCGGTGTACCACCGGGGGCTGCTGGCTGTGCAGCTGGGCCAGGATGCGGCACAGGGCCCGGCCCAGGTCCTGCACCCGGGCCGGAGGCTGGGGCCCCTGGGTCTGCAGCAGGGCGGCCAGGGTGGTGCCGTTGATATACTCCTCCACCACGGTGAGGGTGCCGTTTTCCTCCCCCATGGCCAGGATCTTTGGCACCTGGGCCACCGGATGGGCCTGCAGGGTGCTGTACACCGCCAGGTCATAGACCTGCAGCTGCTTGCGCACCCCCAACACGCCGGTATGGCTGTGCCGGACCAGGGTCAGCCCCGGGCCCAGGCTGCCGATGGGAGTAAAGCAGGACAGGGCATAGGCTTGTTCCAGGGTCATGGGGCTCCCTCCCTTCACCGGTTTGTGCCGCGGAGCGGCATCTGTTCTGCCGTAATCATACCACACGATTCCACAAAAAGCGAGGTCAGATTTATGAAAAATCCAAAAACCACCCATTCCCTCACCGGTGTGCTGGAGAAAACCGGCCGGGACGGGCTGAGCAGCTTTTTTGACGAATACCAGGCGTCCTTCTTCCCTGCCGGGACCTCCTTCCGCGAGGAGCTGCTGCAGCTGATGGCGCAGAAAAAAATGACCCGCCGGACCCTGTTTCTGAAGGCGGGGATTCCGGAATCCTACGGCTACAAGCTGCTCAGCGGCGAGACCGGGCTGGACAAGCGGGATACCCTGCTGCGGATGTGCTTTGCCGTGGGCTGCGACAGCCGCCAGACCGACCGGCTGCTGAAGCTGAACGGCATGGAGCCCCTGTACGTCCGCCGGCGGCGGGACGTGGTGCTGCTCACAGCCCTGCAGTCCGGGCTGACCGACCCGGAGGAGGTGGACCGGATGCTGCGCCGCTATGGCGAGCCGCCTCTGGATCAAGTCGGCCAGGAGTCGGAGGACTGAGCCCGGAGGTGTTGCATTTTGCCGCCGGGTGTGATAGGATAGAGCTATCTGAGGAAAGGAGCCTCCTGTTATGCCAGAATACATTTCCACCCCCAAGGCCCCCGCGGCCATCGGACCCTATTCCCAGGCGGTCAAGGCCGGGAACCTGCTGTTTTTGTCCGGCATGATGCCCATTGACCCCGCCACCGGCGCCCTGGAGCCCAGCGACATCCGGGCACAGAGCCGCCGGATCATGTCGAACATCGACGCCCTGCTGGCCGCTGCCGGCTGCACGGAACGCAATGTGGTAAAGACCACCTGTTTCCTGTCGGACATGGCCAACTTTGGGGCCTTTAACGAGATCTACGGGGCCTACTTTGTCTCCAAGCCCGCCCGGTCCTGCGTGGCGGTGCGGGAGCTGCCCAAGGGCGCCCTGGTAGAGGTGGAAGTCATTGCCTGCCTGGATTGAGCAGGCTGCAGTCAAGGCCGCCGGCACCGCCGGCGGCCTTGCTTTTTTCAATCAGCGCGCTGCAAGCCGGGGCCTGCAGCGCGCTTTTGGGGCTGTGGGATTACTCCGCCACGGCTCTGCCTTCGGCCACAAAGAAGGCTCTGGCAGAGGTGCCGTAGTTCATCATGGCCTTCATCATGGCCACCATGTTGGCGTTGGTGTTCTGG
>DFIE01000159.1 GCA_002372735.1 Clostridiales bacterium UBA3705 | reverse complement strand
GCCGCAGGCACAAAATCCGTCTCATGCGAACTCCAACGCGCCTTCGGCGCTATAAAATGCTTTTTTAAAGCATTTTAATGGAGTTCAGTATGACATCCGGGGCTGCAGCCCCTGACCCAAGGAGAATGCCATGGAAATGCTGGGTTCCAATTATTTGATTCAGGTGCCGCTGTACCAGCAGGGCACCGAGGCCACCGTGTTGGCCTGCCGCATGGACACCGGGCGCAGCGTCATTGCCCGCACGGTGCGTCTGGATACGCCAGGCCTGCCTGCCGACGGGGCTGAGCTGTGGGAGGAGCTCACCGAGCTGCTCTCCACCCTGGATCACCCCGCCCTGCCCCAGACCACCGAGGTGGTGGTGGGCTCCGCCCTGCTGGCCACGGTGACAGACTACCCCCTGGGGGAGCTGCTCAGCCGGCGTCTGGCCCAGGGCCCCCTGGAGCGGGACCGGGGGGTGGAGGTGTGCCTGTCCCTGTGTGAGCTGGCCCGCTATCTCCGCGACCGGGAAAGACCGGTGTGCGCCGCCCTGCGGGAGGACGCCCTTATGCTGTGCTTGGACGGGTCCGCCCTGCTGCTGCCCGGCTGGGAGATGCTGCTGCCCCCGGGTCCGGATTGGGAGCGGTCGCTCCTGGCCGACCTGGGCCGGCTGCTGGAACGGATGATCGGCACCCCGGAGGGCACCGGTCCCCTGGACCGGGCCATGGAGGAGCTTTTGCGCCGCTGCGCCACAGGGGCGTCCATGGACCGGATCGAGCAGCTGGAGCAGGCCCTGGGCCAGTATCAGGAGCTGGTCCGGCAGCAGGCTGCAGTCCGGGCCGCCGCGGAAAATGCGCCCCCCCGGCTGCGCCAGCTGCTGGGGGCCCTGAGCCTGCCGGAGATCCGGTCCCTCACCGCCCCGGCTGTGGAGCAGACCCGGGTGTATCCCCCCGCCTTCTTCACCGACGCCCCCCTCCCCAACCGGGAGACCCGCTTTACCGTGGAGGCCGGCTTTGCCCCGGTCTCGGTGCGGCAGCACTGCGCCCAGGGCAGGACGGCGGTCCTCTGCGTGGGGGATCCCCTGGCGCCTGGCGGCGGCTTCAGCGCCCCCACTGCGGGCACTGAGGAGCGGCTGCTCCAGGCCAGCACCCTCTACCCCTGCCTGGCCCAGGACCGGGTCACGGCCGCCTTTTATGAGGCCAACCGGGACGCCGCGCCCCTGTACACTGACCGGGTGGTGGCAGCGCCGGGGGTGTGGATCTGGCCGGAGGAGGACCGGCTCTTCCTCCAGGCGCCCGAAAGCCGCTGCCGGGCGGACGTGCTGGTCTGCGCCGCCCCCGCTCGGGCGGAGGCAGAGCGGACAGAGCTGAGCGAGGCTGCCCGCTCCCTGGTGCTCCGCTCCAGGATCCGCAATCTGCTGGAGGCCGCCATGGACCTGGGCGCAGAGGTGCTGGTGCTTACCCCTCTGGGCTGGGCCGGGGACGACCCCGCCCTGTCCGCCAGGGCCTTCCACAATCTGCTGGCCCAAAAGCGGTACCAGCGGGCCTTTGCCGAGGTGGTCTTTGCCGTGCCGCCGGAGGACGCCGACGCCCTGGCGGCCTACCGGGAGGAGTTTAAGCCCGGCTACCTGGAAAAGAACGACCCGGTGACCCACCAGCGGATTTATCTCACCGTCTATCCCCTGCAGCCCCTGTCTGACACCCTGGCGTTGACGGACCTGTCCCACAACTCCCCCTATCCCCAGTATCTGCTGGGCGGGCCCAGGGCCGTGGTGGGCCGGCTGCCCGACAAGGACATCACCATCCCGGTGCAGCCCATCTCCAGGGAGCACGCCCTGCTGGAGCGGGAGTTCGGCGCCTGGTACCTGCGGGACAACTTCTCCAAAAACGGCACCGCCCTGAACGGCGTGAAGCTGGAGCCCGGCCAGCGGGTCCGGCTGAAGAGCTACGACAAAATCACCTTTGCCCGGACCGAGCAGTTCCTGGTCCAGTTGGGCAGCGGTCTGGCCCAGAAGTACAAGCAGAAGATGCAGCCCCGGGGCGAAATGCCCCCCACCCTGCAGCAGCTCGCCCTGCACTGGGGCGGACAGCTGCCGGAATTCCTGGCGGTGGAGCTGGGCCTGCAGCTGTGCGAGCTGCTGCTGCGGCTCCACGAGCGGACCTTCCCCCAGCTGCTGCTGGATCTGCGGCCCGCGAACCTGGAGCTCACCTGTGACGGCGCCCTCCAGGTGGTAGACGACAGCAGCGCCGTGCCCATGACCAACCGGCCCCTGGCCCGGCCCGAGGGCGGAGTTCGGCGCAGCTTCTTCCAGCCCCCGGAGGGCCTGGAGTGCGAGGGCGTGCTGAACTTTACCACCGACGTCTACGCCCTGGGTGCGGTGATCACCTGGATGCTGGCCGGGCCTGCCGCCCCCTACCCGGAGCAGGTGGATCTGGCTGCCCTGCGGCCGGACGTGGCCGCCCCCCTGCGGAATCTGCTGGCCGCCTGCACCCGGTATGACCAGACCCGCCGGGTGGCCGACGTGCAGACCGTGCGGGAGCAGCTGCGCCAGCTGGCCCCGCCGGCGGAATAATACTGACCTCCCATAGAAACCTTTCATCTGTTCCGGCAGGAATTGTGCCATACTTCGTTGTCGTCCTTGCCGGGCGTCAAGCCCGCCTGCGTCCTCCGCCTCGTCTGGCGCAATTCCTGCACGGAACATTCTTCAATCTTTCTATGGGAGTTCAGTATAACCATTCTCAGGTCTCGGGCGGGGTCTCCTGCCCGAGACATTTTTGCAGCAGCCGGGTGTACTGCTCCACCACGTCCTCGGGGCTGAGCAGCCGGATACGCCCGCCGAAGCCGGCTACCCAGCCTAAAAAGGTGGGGGACACCCGCACCCTGGCCACGCAGATGAAGGAATCCTCTCCGTCCGGCACCAGGGTCACGTCCCGGCCGAACTGGTCCAGAATCACCCCGGCCAGCCGGTTTTCCACCTGCATGCGCACGTTGCGCAGCTCGCCGCCGAACATACTGAACACCTGCCTGCTGTAATCAGACAGGTTCAGATTCTTTGTCTCCTCGGTCTGCACCCGGGGCAGGGAAGTGAGATTGATCTGGTTCATCTTATCCACCCGGAAGTGGGTCAGCCCATGCTCCTGGGTGTGGGCAATGAGATAGTAACAGGCGTTGTCCCAGCAAAGGGCGTAGGGGCTGGCCTTGCGGGTGCCGCCCCGGTAGCTGCGCTCCTTTTTCGGGGTCCAGTCAAAGTAGCGGAAGGTAATCTGCACCCCTGCGGCAATGGCCTGGTGGATCGTATCCACATTATATAACACGCTCTCGTTCATGCTTTTCACCCGGCCGGTGACCACCAGCTGCCTGTGCAGCTGCTTGGCATTGTGGACGCTGGTCAGCGTCTCCAGCTTGCGGATCAACGCCGCGGACTTCCGCTCAGAGAGAAAGCGGGAGGAAAGCACTGCGTCCGCCAGCAGCTTCAGCTCTGACAGTTCAAAGGTCCGCTCGCCCAGGCTGAAGCCACCCTTCTGGCCGGTCTGCTTCAGGATGTCCAGCCCATAGTCCTCCAGGGTCTGGATGTCGTTGTAAACGCTTTTCCGCTCGGCGTGGATGCCGTGCTGTTCCAGCCAGCTCTGCAGCACCGGGGTGCTGGCGGGGTGCTCGGGGTCAGTGTACTGCTCCAGATACTCCCGGATCAGCAGCAGCTTGGTTTTCTGATAATCGGATTTTGGCATAAGATCGCCTCCTGCTGCTATCATATCACACCCGGCTGCAGATGAAAAGGGTAATTTTCGCATCCCTGGCCGGGGATTAATTTTTTGTAAACGTTCAAAGCCTTTGTTGACGCGCCGGAGAAACTGTGGTATATTATTACAGATAAAAGGGAGAGGAGGGGTATTTTGTTCAAGCGCAACAACCGGTACTTTGCTCTGGGCGTCACGCTGCTCATGGTGATTGTCATCAGCGTGCTGTTCTACACAGTCATTACGCATTTAAGCACCGTTTACAGTGCCATCAAATATGTCTTGAACATTCTCTCCTCGGTGTTTTTCGGCATCGCCTTTGCCTACTTGATGAATCCCATCATGAAGCGGGTCGAGGCCCTGGTACAGAAGCTTCTGGCCAAGAGCAACATCACCGAGCGGGGGCTGCGAAAGCTCAGCCGGGGCATCGGCGTGGTGTCCGCCCTGATTGTCTTCCTGCTGGTCATCTACGGGTTGATTGCTATGGTGGCGCCCCAACTGGTGACCTCTCTCACCGAGACCTTCAGCCAGCGGAATCTGGACGCCTACTACCACCAGTTCAACACCTGGCTGGACAACATCTTCCGTGATACTCCCTTTGAGCAGTTGTTCCGGGAGCATGATCTTTTGCAGTATGCCCAGTCCTGGATCAGAGACCAGGTAGACCTGTTTGCCACCCTGAACAACGCCCTGACCAGCGCCGTGGGCGTGGGCAAGTCCATCTTCAACGCGCTCATCGGCATTGTCATTGCGGTGTATCTGCTCATCTCCAAGGAAAAATTCCTGGCCCAGAGCAAAAAGCTGCTCATTGCGATTTTTCCCCAGCAGCGGGCCAACCGCCTGCTGGAGATCGGCCGGCTGACCAACAAGAGCTTCGGCGGCTTCGTTGTGGGCAAGATTATTGACTCGCTGATTATCGGTGCCCTGTCCTACATTCTCATGCAGATCTTCCGCCTGCCCAACCCGCTGGTCTGCTCGGTGTTTGTCGGCGTCACCAACATCATCCCCTTCTTCGGCCCGCTCATCGGCATTGCCATCGGCACGGTGCTCACCCTGCTGGAAAGTCCGCTCCAGGCCCTGTTTTTCCTGATTGTAGAGTTTGCCCTGCAGCAGATTGACGGCAACATCATCGGCCCCAAGATCCTGGGCGGCCGCCTGGGCATCTCCGACTTCTGGATTCTGGTCTCCATCACGGTGTTCACCGGGCTCTTCGGCTTCCCGGGCATGATCCTGGGCGTGCCGGTGTTCACGGTGATTTACACCCTGGTGCGCGACGGGGTGAACAAATCCCTGTCCAAAAAGAACCTCCCGATCAAAACAGAGCTGTATTACACCCTGCAAACCGTTGAAGATCTGGAGCAGCACCAAAAGGAATTCGGCGAGGCCACGGTGTTCTACAGCGGCGACACCTTTGACACCGAGTATGACCCCGACGAAGACATCGAATACGACGAAAATCCCGACGAAATGTAAAAAAGGCCGGCATCCTCTGGCGGGGCTGCCGCCTTTTTTCCATCGGAAAGGAGTGAATCCATGCAATCCATTGTGAATCTCTTCCGCCCGCTGCTGGATGAGATCACCCTCTTGTCCGTCTACGGCACGGTCCTGCGGGTGAGTTTGCCGATCCTGGCGGTGCTGGTGGTGCTGCGGTGCGCCAAGTCCCTGCTGGGCTTCCGGCGGGAGCCGGAAATCTGGGCCTGGCTGCGCCTGGCCACCGGGGAGCTGCTGCCTGTCACCCACTGGGAAAATGTGATGGGTCGCAAGAAGAGCGCGGATATCGTGCTGGACTTTGCCACTGTCTCCAAGAACCACGCCGTTCTCACCCGACAAAACGACGGTACCTGGACCATCCGGGACATCGGCGACCGTGGCAAGGTGCAGATCAACGGCAAGCAGGTGCTGTTCTCCCAGGTGGCCTATGGCGACACCCTGGATCTTGCCGGGCTGGAAATGGTGCTGGAGCCTGTCTCTCAAGAGGAGGCACAGCTCCAGGCCGGCAGCCGCACCAAGGCCGGCAAGGGCCAGAGCCCCGGGCTCACCCTGGCACTGCTCACCATGTTCCAGCTGCTGGCGGGCATCAGCCTGCTGCTGCACATGGATGCCGAGTACACCGGCAAAATCGCCATGGCCTTCGGCATCCTCATTGCCACCCAGTGGGTGATGTTCCTGGCCCAAAAGATCATCAAGCGCAGCGGCTTTGAGGTAGAGACCATCGCCTTTTTCCTTATGACCATCGGCATGGCGGTGACCGGCTCCAAAGCGCCTGACTCGCTGATGAAGCAGCTCATTGCCATGGGCATTGGCATTGGAATCTTCCTGGTGGTGGGCTTCAGCCTGCGCAGCCTTGAGGTGGCCAAAAAGGTCCGCTACCTGGCTGCCGGCTTTGGGGTGGTGCTGCTGCTGGCCAACCTGGTTTTCGGCACCGAGATGTACGGCGCAAAGAACTGGATCTACATCGGCGGCTTCTCCTTCCAGCCCTCCGAGCTGGTAAAGATCTGCTTCATTTTCGTGGGCGCCTCCACCATGGAGCGGATCGTGACCAAACGGAACATGCTGCTGTTCATAGCCTACACCGCCTTTGTGGGCGGCTGTCTTGCGCTGATGAACGACTTCGGCACCGCGGCCATCTTCTTTGTCTGCTTTTTGGTCATTGCCTATCTCCGCTCCGGCAGCTTTGCCACCATCGGCATGATCTGCTCCGGCGTGGGTCTGGCGGGCCTTTTGGCGGTGAAATTCTTCCCCTACGTTATGCGCCGGTTCTCCACCTGGGGCCATGTGTGGGAGTATGCCCTGGAGGGCGGCTTCCAACAGACCCGGGCGCTGATGTGCATTGCCTCCGGCGGACTGTTCGGCCTGGGGGTGGGAAACGGCTGGCTCAAGTACGTGGCCGCCTCCGACACCGATCTGATTTTTGCCTTTGTCAGCGAGGAGTGGGGCCTGATTATGGCAGCTGTGATGATTTTTGCCCTGGCGGTGTTGGGCCTGTTTGTGGTCCGCTCGGCCACGGTGGGCCGCTCCAGCTTTTACACCATCTCTGCCTGCGCGGCCATGAGCATCATGATGATGCAGGCCATTCTCAACGTCTTCGGCACAGTGGACTTTCTGCCTCTGACCGGCGTGACCTTCCCCTTTGTCTCCAACGGCGGCTCCAGTATGATGGCTGCCTGGGGGCTGCTCGCCTTTATCAAGGCCTGTGACACCCGGCAGAACGCCAGCTTTGCCGTGAAGCTCTCTGCGAAAGGGGGGGAGGCCGCATGAAAACCCTGGCCAAACGGACCTATTTTGCCCTGGCGCTGGCTTGTATTCTGCTCTTCGGCCTGCTGACCTTCCTGGTGCGCTACGCCCTGTTTGCCGACCGGTGGGTCACCTTCTCCGGCAGCCCCCACGTCTATACCCGGGAGGGCACCCTGAACACCGGCACCGTGGTGGACCGGGAGGGAACGGTCCTGCTCAGCACCGAGCATGGCAAGCAGTATGCCGACAACGCTCTGACCCGCCGCGCCACCCTCCATCTGCTGGGTGACCGGGAGGGCAACATCCCCTCCCTGGTAATCCGCAACTACGCCAAGTATCTGGTGGGCTTTGACAAGCTCAACGGCACCGCCGCCATGGAGGACGGTGGGGGAGAGCTTACCCTTACCGTGGACGCTTCTGTTCAGACCGTGGCCCTCCAGGCGCTGGATGGCCGGCGGGGTACCGTGGGCGTGTACAACTATGAGACCGGCGAAATTCTCTGCGCGGTGTCCTCGCCCACCTTCGACCCTGACGACGTGCCCGACATCGCGGGGGACACCACCGGAGCCTACGACGGGGCCTACGTATTCCGCTTTTTCAATACCACCTATACCCCGGGATCCATCTTCAAGCTGGTCACGGCCAAGGCGGCCCTGGAGGAGATCCCGGACATCCGGACCCAGACCTTTACCTGCACCGGCTCCATCGAGGTAGAGGGCACCCCGGTCAACTGCCCCAAGGCCCACGGCACCATGGACTTCCAGGACGCCCTGGCCCATTCCTGCAACTGCGCCTTTGCCCAGATTGCGGTCCAGCTGGATCGCAGCCGGCTCACCCGGGCAGCGGAGCAGGCGGGCATCGGGGATTCTCTGCGGGTGGACGGACTGCTGACAGCGCCCGGCCATTTTGACGTGTCTGCTGCCGGCGACAACGAACTGGCCTGGGCTGGCATCGGCCAGTACACCAACCTGGTCAATCCCTGCCAGTATATGACCTATATGGGCGCCATTGCCCGGGGGGGCAAGGCAGCCCGGCCCTATCTGGTGGCCCAGGTCAGCTGCGGAGGCAAAACCAAGTACAAGGCCTCCACCTCCCACACCGGCGCTATGATCCAGGCCGAGGCTGCGGCCGCCCTGCGTACCATGATGCGCTACAACGTCACCGAGATGTACGGCGCCTGGAACTTCCCGGATCTGGAGGTGTGCGCCAAGTCCGGCACCGCCGAGGTGGGCAAGGACGCCAACACTGCCACCTTTGCCGGCTTTATCGCCGACCCGGACTATCCCCTGGCCTTCATCGTGGTGGTGGAGGAAGGGGGCGCCGGCTCCACCACCTGTGCGCCCATTGCCGGCGTGGTGCTGAAGGCCTGTGTCAATGTGATGGACGCAGAGCGGTAATGGAAAGACTGCAAGCCATCTATCACCCCGACTGCCCGGACTTCCTCTCCCGTATGGCCCGGGCGCCGGCAATGCGCCGCCTTGCCCGGGTGGGTATGAACTGCGGCTGTGAGTACACTGCCTTTCCCCGGTTTCAGCGGGGCCGGGCCTACACCCGCTGCCTCCACAGTCTTGGAGTGGGACGGATCGTCTGGCACTTCACCCGGGACCCCGCCCAGGCTGTCGCGGGGCTGCTGCATGACATTGCCACCCCTGTGTTCGCCCACGTGGTGGACTTCCTCCGGGGAGACTACCTGACCCAGGAGTCCACAGAGGAGGGCACCGAGGCCCTGATCCGCGGCTCCAAGGCCCTTTGCGCCGTGCTGGAGGAGCTGGGCCTTCGGGTGGAGCAGGTCAGCGATTATCACGTCTATCCCATTGCGGACAACGACAGCCCCCGGCTCTCCGCTGACCGGCTGGAGTACACCCTGGGCAACAGCCTGAACTACGGCCTGCTGCCGGCAGAAACCATCCGGGCTCTGTATCAGGATCTGACCGTGACCCAAAACGAGGCAGGCGTGCCGGAGCTGGCATTCCTGCACCCGGACAAGGCCCTCTGCTTTGCCCGCACGGCGCTGGCCTGCTCTGAGATCTACGTCAGCCCGGCCGACCGGTACAGTATGCAGCGCCTTGCCGAGCTGCTGGGCGAGAGCCTGGGCCTGGGCATCCTCACCCAGGAGGATTTGTATACCGATGAGCCCCTGGTGATTGCCAAGCTGAAGGCCTCTTCTCTGGCACCGGCCTGGGCGGCCTTCTGCCGCCTGCACCAGGCACAGACGGGGCCCGCCCCTCTGGACGGGCGGTGGCGTCAGATTCCAGCCAAAAAGCGCTGTATTGATCCGCTGGTTGCCGGGCAGGGAAGGGTATCCGCCCTGGACCCCGCCTTTGGGGAGGCTCTGGCGGCATTCCTGGCCGCTCCGCAGAGCGAATGGATTCTTTGCGAATAACAATGGCAGGCACCCCAGGAGCGGGGTGCCTGCCATTGTGCAAATTTGGCTTATTTTTTCAGCCTTGCGCCCTTGGGCAGGCCGAACTTGGGAATGAACCGGTCCCAGCCGGTAAAGGTGAGCACCAGAATGGTGCCGATCATCAGGAAGCTGGTATAGTTCCGGCTGATGATGTCCCCGGGGGTGAAGCTCCGCAGGGGATAGACCATCCGGGCAATGCCGGCAAAGAACACCGGGAAGCAGTGCCAGGGAATCAGCTCAGAGCCGTAGATGCCCATGGAGGAGGTGAAGGTGGCCAGCTTGACCCGCAGGTCATAGGCGTCCTGCTCGCTGTCACATTCGGTGTGGTTTTCCACAATATCCCGCACAATGGGGGACATGGTGGCCACCTGGGCACTCTCGTCAGCCAGGGCGGCGTTGCCCACCAGGCACAGGATGCTGCACCAGCCCATCAGATGGTGGACGTTGCGGGACAGCTTTACCACCAGCCGCTTCAAGGGGGCAAAGGCGTCCATGGCGTTCATAATCCCACCAAAGACCGACACCCACAGCATCATGGCCACCACCCAGCTGCCCGCGTCGCTGAAGCCGGTGTAAATAGGCCCGGCCTGCTCGGCAAGCTTCATGGGGGCAAACCAGTCGGCAAAGTGGACCGTCCCTGCCAGGGTGCCCAGCAGCAGGGAGGAGACCACCCCCGCCCCCAGACACAGCAGGGTGTGGCAGTTCAGGAAGCTCATCACAATCACCACCACCACCGGGATGATCATGTAGTAGGGCACACCGCTTTGCACCTGGTTCAACAGCTCCACGGCAGAGGGTCGCTGGGCACCCAGGTTTACGAGCACGTCCTCGGGGATGGTCTCAAAGATTTTGGAGGCGTCGCCCGAGGTGTTGGGCAGGTCCATGCCGCACAGGAAGAAGATCACCAGGGCCAACAGCAGGCAGCCCAAGGACCAGAACAACTGGTGCTTCACCCGGTCAATGATTTTTACGTCCTGCATTCCGCAGCTGAGCACGGTTACGTCTGAAATCATCCCGATGTTGTCGCCGAAGCAGGAACCGCCTGCAATGGCGCAAACCGTCAGGGTGGTGTCGCCGCCCACAATATGGCTCAGCCACAGGAAGATGGGGGCACAGGCGGCAAAGGTGCCCCAGGAGGAGCCTGTGGCGACCGAAAGCATACAGGTTACCAGCAGCGAAACCGGGGCAACCGTCCGCCCGGTGACGCCCAGCAGCAGGGCCAGGTTGATCATGGAGGCCCCCACGCCTGTGGACATAAAGCACTCTGCCACCGCATAGGCAAACATCAGGATAAAGAAGATCAGCACAATCTTCTTGGTGGCCTCCATGCCGTGCTCAAAGGCCTGGCCGAAGCGCACCCTGGAGGTGAGCATATAGACCACAATGGCCGCAAAGGTGGCGATGGGCGCAGCGATCAGCAGGTCAAATTTCAAAAACAGTACCAGCCCCGCAAACAGGAACAGGGGCAGGAACTTGACCACCGCAATCAGCGGAGAATCTTTTCGCCCTTTGCCGTCGGGAGGGAGTTGCTTATCCATAGGAACCAAGTGCCTTTCTTTCTCTGGGATATGTCTATCATAACAAATTTATCCTGCTTTGTAAATGGGAATTTAGCGATTCTTTCGATTTCTCGCCCGATTTCGCGGAAGAAAAAGGCCGTTGCAATTTTCACGCAAAGATGATATAGTAAAAGAAAAAAGCTCTGGGAGGGACCCCTATGAAACGCTTGCTTTTGCTGCTGCTGGCACTGGCTTTGTTGCTGGCCCTGGTGCCTGCGGTTTTTGCCGCAGAGTCAGAGCCGGAATCCGAGCCTGAGGATCTCTGGCAGCAGATCACCGCCATTGAAGACCGGGCTGCTGCCCGTGCCGAAAGTACCGAAACCAGAGTCAGGGCATACGCCTCTGTGGTAGACACCATTGTCGCCGCGGTGGAGCAGTCTGCAGACTATACCCCCGGTTCTCTGGAACGGCACGGGGATTTCTTCTTCTGGCGGTCTGCCGATGGCACTCCCAACGGCTATTCTCCCCGTCTGCGTGCCAGAATCCGTGAGAACGGCAACCCCGATGTCGATCCGGAGGCCTTTGCCGGGGTGGAGACCACCTCCTATGCTGTCCGGGGCGGCGGGCCTGCTGCCCGGAATGTGGCGGTCTTCCAGCCCTATTACGGTCTGGACAGCTCTTTCACCAACCAGTACCCCGAGGAGGGCAAAGCCATTGCCAAATACACCGGGGGCTCCAGCACCACCTACACGACCACCAGCGCCACCATTGACAACATCGCCGCCGCCCTGGAGAGCTGCAGCGTCGTCATCTTTGACTCTCACGGCGATACCGACTACGCCGACGAGGACACCGAGGACTACACCTCCCGCGCCAACACCTCCTACCTCTGCCTGCAGACCAGCACCGGCATCACCGATGCCGATCATACGTTGGTGCAAGGCCCCTACGGCAGCTATTACCACGCCTATTATGCCGGCTACTACGGCAGCATGAAATACTACTGTGTGGACGGCACCGCCATTGCCAACCATATGACCGGCACCGCCCCTCACAATATGCTTTGGAGCGCCATCTGCCTGGGCATGGCCACTGACGGCCTGCACGCCCCTCTGCGCGCCAAGGGCGTTGAGGTGGCCTACGGCTATTCTCAGTCTGTGACTTTTGACGCAGACTTTACCTGGGAGGCTGCCTTCTGGAAGCAGATGTGCCGGGGCGCAGAGGTCCGCACCGCCATTACCGCCATGAAGAGCGCGCTGTCGGTGCCGGACCCCTATGTGGACGTGTTCCCCGCCTATCCCATTGTCGTCTCCTCCGAAGATTCCTATCCCGGCCACGGCAGGGTGGACGCGGTTCAGACAGTCCGCTCCACCTGGACCCTGGGGTATCAGAGTTATGTTGTCACGGCCCTGGCAAACGATGCCTCCATGGGTACCGTGGTGGTAGAGGAGAATGTGGTTACCGCCATCCCCGCCGCAGGCTGTTACGTCAAGGATTACACCCTGGTAAGCGGCAGCGCCCAGGTGACCCGCGAGGGAGACCGCTTTACCCTCGCCCTCTCCGGCGACTGCACCATCCGTATCAATTTTGCCCGCAAGACCACAGCCACGGTCCGGTTCTCCCTGCCGGAGGGGGCGTCCTGCGCCGGCCTGACCGGCTATGTGGGCGACGCGCTGGCCCTGCCCACACCCACCGGCACCCCCAGAACTGTCCAGCCCTATGTCTTTGTCGGCTGGACCGAGGCCCCTGTGAACGATCTTACCCAGACGGCGCCGGCTTACTATACCGCCGGCAGCACCTACACGCCCCAGCGGGCGGATATCACCCTCTACGGACTCTATGCCCTTGCCAAGGAGGAACCCGCTGCCTCCGGTGTGTGCGCCTACCGATTGGTCACCGAGACCCCTGCCAGCTGGGCCGGCGACTATGTCATTGCCTATGACGGCCGCGTGGCGCTCAGCGCCTCCGGTGAGCAGCTCAATGCCGCCATCGCCTCCGCCGCGGCGGCGGTGGACCGGCAGCAGGCGGGCTTTGTGCAAAGCGGCACCGACCTTCTCCTGGTCCGGCCGGAGTACGTCTACACCGTCGGCGGCGAGACCGACAGCTGGACCATTAAGATGAAGGGCTCTGACAACTATCTGGCCTATGTGGGCGGCGGCGAAACCATGACCACTGCCACCAGCGGGGCCTCCACCTTCACCAGGTGGGAGCTTGCCCTTACAGAGCGTGGAGTCAGCATCCGCAGCAGCGCAGAGGCCGGCTGGCAGCTGCAGTTCAATCCGGGTGCCAAGATATTCTGCTGCTTTAAGAACACCCAGCAGAACGTCAGTCTCTACCGGGCGGTGAAGGGCCGGCTGTTGTACCAGACCAAGCTGCCTGTGGTAGCCTCTTGCACGACCCACACCTTCGGCCAATGGAAGACGCTCCTGGCTGCCACCTGCACCGCCGCGGGCCAGGCGGAACGGACCTGTACCGTCTGCGGCACCAAAGAAACCAAGACCCTGGAGCCCCTGGACCATGACTGGTCCGGCACCATCATCCAAAAGCCCAGCGAGCTCTCTCCCGGCGCCGTGCTCTATCACTGCACCCGCTGCGCGGTCAGCCGCATAGAGCTGCTGCCGGTTGTGGACCCTGCAAATCCCAAGCCTCTGCCGGATCTGCCTGAGGGCCCCGCACCCTGGAAGAGCTGTGCCGAGGGCGGAGCCTGTCCCGGCGGCGCCTTTGTCGATATGCCGGCCAAGGGCAACTGGGCCCATATACCCATTGACTGGGCTGTGACCATGCAGATCACCAACGGCACCTCGCCCACCACCTTCCGGCCCGGGGCACCCTGTACCCGAGGCCAGGTGGTCACCTTCCTCTGGCGGGCGGCCGGCTGCCCCAAGCCCGAGACCAATGCTGCCACCTTTGCCGATGTGGTTCCCGGCGCGTATTACGAGACCGCTGTCCGCTGGGCAGTGGAACGGGGCATCACCAACGGCATGACCCCCACCTCCTTTGGCCCGGATGCCACCTGCACCCGCGGCCAGGTGGTCACCTTCCTTTATCGCTTCGCCGGGGCGCAGACCGACGCGGTCAGCAACTTTACCGACGTCGCGCCTGAGGCATTTTACGCCAAGCCTGTGGCCTGGGCGGTGGAACAGGGCGTCACCAACGGCCTCACCGCAACCACCTTCGGCCCCAATGACACCTGCACCCGGGCCCATGTGGTCACCTTCCTGTATCGCCTTGTGGCGGCGTAAACAACACTCTGTACCGGAGAGGGAATCCCCCTCTCCGGTTTTTTTGCTCCAAAAACACAGCCGAGAGAAGAAAAAATACTTGACAAGTTAGGCACAGGTAACTATAATAGAGGCGCCAGGTTAGGTTAGACTAACTCCGGCGGCATCTTCAGACACAGGAGGAAACAAGAGATATGATGCCTTTGATGTATGCGGACGAAGGCGAGACGCTTGTCATCAAGCGGATCGGCGGCCTGGCAGAAACCAAGCAACACCTGGCGGATCTGGGCTTTGTGGTGGGCGGCAACGTCACGGTGGTCTCCAAGGTAGGGGGCAACGTGATTGTCAACGTCAAGGAGGCCCGGGTGGCCATCAGCCGGGAAATGGCACAGAAAATCATGATCTGATGATTTTGCAAAAAAGAAACCGAAAAGGAGGAAATGAGAGCGATGAAAACATTGCGACAGGTAAAGGTCGGTTCTACGGTCAAGGTGGTCAAGCTCCACGGTGAGGGCGCGGTGAAGCGCCGCATCATGGACATGGGTATCACCAAGGGCGTAGAGATCTACGTGCGTAAGGTTGCCCCTCTGGGCGATCCGGTGGAGGTCAATGTGCGGGGCTATGAGCTGTCCCTGCGGAAGGCCGACGCTGAGATGATCGAGGTCGAGTAAGCTCTGATTTTTGTATATCAAGGAATTAGCCGATGCTAATTCAGAAGGAAGGAATTGATTATGAGTATTCGAATCGCCCTTGCGGGCAACCCGAACAGCGGTAAAACCACCCTGTTTAATGCGCTCACAGGCTCTAATCAGTTTGTGGGCAACTGGCCGGGCGTCACCGTGGAGAAGAAGGAAGGCAAGCTCAAGAAGCATGACGATGTCATCATCACCGACCTGCCCGGCATCTACTCCCTGTCTCCCTACACCCTGGAAGAAGTGGTCGCCAGAAACTATCTGATCGGCGAGCGCCCCGACGCCATTCTCAACATCATTGACGGCACCAACC
>DFIE01000124.1 GCA_002372735.1 Clostridiales bacterium UBA3705 | reverse complement strand
GTGTTGATGGCCAGGTTGTTGCTGCCGCTGGTGTAGAGATAGCCGTTGGTGGCATCGCCCAGGTACCAGCCGCCGGAGGCGGCGGTGACGTCCAGATAGTTTTTCTCGTCCGCCAGGATCGTCTCGGCGTCCTCGGTGAAGGTATACTTGTTCACATAGGAGCTGTTGATGGTCTGCTGGTACAGGGCCACATCGGTGCCCGCGGCGGTGATGACGATCTTGTCGCCCTCGGCCAGGGTGTCGGAGGTGGACATCTTGGTCAGCATGGGGGCAGTGCCGCCGGCCACGCTGTAGGTGTACAGGGCCTTCAGGGTGATATCCGCCTGGGGCTTGTACCTACCGGTGAGAATCTGGGCAGGCGCTGCGGTGACGTTGTCGTAGTCCTCTGCCACCCAGCCCAGGAAGGTGTAGCCCTCGGGGGCCCCGGCAGTGGGCAGTTCTGCGCCGGGGCCGGAGTTGATGACCATGTCCGCCGGGGCCTCGATGCCCGCGGGCGTGGTGAAGTGGACGGTGTAGTCCACACCCGGGTCATACACAAAGGTACCAAAGGCCTCAAACTCTGCCACGCCAAGGCCAAAGGTGTTGGAGCTGCTCTGCTTTTCCAGCAGCACGCGCAGGGCATAGGTTTGCACAGGGGTAAAGTGGTTGTAGTTCACCTGGTCTGCCAGCAGCTTGCCGCCTTCTGTGACGGTGATGGGGTGCCAGGTCACGCCGTCGGCGTCCAGATACTCAAACCGGTATCCCGTGGGGAAGTCGATGCCGCTCTCGTTGGAGATACCGTCGTCATGCCAGAAGAACAGACCCGCGCCGGTCAACTCGACTTTATTCTCCCAGGTCAGCACAATGGGCTCGTCGTTGCAGTCGCTGTTGTTGCCCCAGGAGCCGTAGCTCTCATTGTAGGTACCCTGGGACTGGCTGGGGATGCTCTCATCATTGACGCCTGCAACGTCGCACCAGGGGGAGGTGTACTCCGCTGTGGCCACAGCCTGGGGGGCGATGTTGTCTTCGGCCGGCCGGTCCACCGCCTTTTCCACCAGGGCGGCGATGGCGGCCCGGAGGGCAGCCGCGGCGGCATCCACGCCCGCCTGGGTCTTGGTGTCGCTGCTTAGCATGGCCTGGCCTTGGGTCAGGGCGGCCACCAGGTTGGACCAGGAGGCGGCGGTGTACTGTTCCTCATCCAGGGCCAGGGCTGCGGCGATCGCAGCCTCCAGGGCGGAGGTGTCCACCTGGGCGGGGTCCTCGCTGGATTCCCGGACGATGATGGTCAAAACCGCACGGTTTGTGGTACCGCTCACTGTGCCCTGGAAGGTGTAGGTTCCGGGGGTAGAGACGTCGCTTACTGTGATAGCGGGCCAGGTGACCGGCACGTTGACAGAGTCGTAAGCACCGTTGTTATAGCCTGCCCGTACGGTGCCGGGCAGGGCGGGCACTACGCCGGGGTCAGTGTACAGGGTTACCGGCTCCACCCCGGTAATGGTGGCGTAGTCCATGTCCGAGCGGACGTACACCGTGCAGTGAGTCATCAGACCCGTGGAGGCATTGATACCGCTGATGGTGAACTGCCCGTCTGCGGCCACCATATCGGCGGTGATGGTCTCCCAGTCCACAGGTACCCGCACCAGATAGCCGCTGCTGTTCCAGCCGTTGATGATACCCGGCAGCTGGGGAATCACACCGGTCTTGGTGGCAATTTCAATTTCGTCCAGCCTGGACACATCCACCGAGGCATAGACCTTAAACCGGTAGATGCCTGTGCCCGCAGAGCCGGAGCGCACCGTGGTATACAGCCGGAGCCTTGTGGTGGTGACGGGCTCATACTCCACGGCGTTGTACTGGTTTTTCTGCAGCGCGCCGGAGACAGAGCTGGTGATGGGCAGCTCCTGCCACTGGCCGGCAGCGTCCATATACTGCAGGCGGAAGGTGCTGGGCATTTGCAGGCCGCCGCCATCGTCGTACCAATAGATATCGCTGCCGCCAATGGTCACTGCGGGGTCCCAGGTGTAGCCCACGTAGTGCTCCGAGCCCACGCTCTGGCTCCAGTTGCCCCAGCCCTTGCCGGTGCCCACGTTGGAGGAGGCGGGCTCAAACTCCCGGTTGTTGATGCCGTTCAGATTCTCCCAGCTGGAGGTGTAGTCCGATTCCACCGAGATGGCGTCCGGCGCAATGTCGTCGCCCAGGGCAGTGGTGTTTTTCTTCACCAGGTGCACAGTAATCTCCGCAGTGGCGGACTTCTCGCCGTCGTTTACGGTGAAGCGGAGGGTGTAGTCCCCCTCCAGGGTTCCGTTCAGGGTGGCAGAGGGGGAGTCCGCACCGGTGAGGACGGTCTCGGCCCCCTCGGGCTTGGAGATCACCTCCCACAGATAGGTCATGTCCAGGTCATAGGGCTTGCCGTCGTCGGTGATATCCGCTGCCAGCCCGGTGCGCAGGTTGCCGACTCTGGTGGTGTCCTCCCGCAGGGTGACGGTGGGGGCCTCGTTGTCAGAAACGCCATCCCGGGGGCCGCCCTCGGCAAACACCTGGATCTCGGTGACCGCGGTGTAGTGCCCGTCGGAATTGGTAAAGGTGAAGCGGAGCTTCTGGGTCTGAACCGACTCAAACAGGATCCGGTTGTAGTTGGCCTGGGGGGTGCCGGGCAGACGGTCCTGCTTGGTCACGTTCTGCCAGTCTGTGCCGGTCCAGTATTCCAGCTGATACTGGGCGGGTTCGGCGTAGCCGCCGGTCTGCCGGTCGTTGTAGAAGTAGATGGCAGCCATGTCCACAGTCTGGGCCTGGCCCAGATCCAGCACCAGGGTGTCCTTGGCGTTGGGGCTCTGGTCATTGCCCCAGAAGGGCATGTCCACGGTGGTGCCGTCCACCACGGCCTGGGGATCGGGCTTTTCCTCGTTCACGGCGGTGGAGGTGCCGCCGTCTGCCCGGTGCTTGTCCGCCCAGGAGGCGGTGCGGGCAGTGGAGGGGGTGTAGCTGGCGGTGACGGCAGCGCCCTGGGCCACGTTGGTCAGGTATCCGTCCCCCTGCCGGTGCATGCCGGACATGGCCAGCAGCTCCACAGTCCGCTGGTCAGTGACAGGGGTCTGAAGCGCGGTGGGCAGGGCGGAACCGACCTTGGTGTAGCGTACGGTGGCGCCGCCCTCGGGCAGCTGGGCGGTGCCAGTGGCGGGGTCAAACACCACGTGGGCCAGGCTGCTCAGGGTCAGTACCAGCTCGCCGTCCAGGTACAGGCTGTAGCCCTCGGGCAGGTCGGCATAGTAGTCGGTGCCGCCCTCGGCGTCATACAGCACGGTGAGATCGTGGCCGTGATACCGGGCATTGTTCACCATAAAGTGATCCCAACCCATATCGATGGGGAACAGCTCAATCTTCTCGTCGGCCCGGGGGGTAATGCCCGCCATATCCTCAAAGAAGATGTAGTTGTAGTTGCCCAGAATGTTGTGATAGATCCAGGACCTGTAATAATTGTTGTAGGTCTTGTTATCCATGTTGTAGAACTCGGCGTTGTTGGGGTAGCGCACGTCGCCGGCGTTGGGATAGATATTCCAGGCCATCCATTCCGTCATCATGCCCAGCATCTCGCCGGTGACGTACTGGTGGGCGGTATCATAGGTGCGGTAGGCCGCCTCGTAGGCCCGGGCCTGGACGGTGAAGTTGATGTTGGAGAAGTTGTTGGAGCCGTTGTAGCTCTGGTTGTGGACCTGGTTTGCGGTGTAGTAAGGGAAGATGGGGAACTCATTGCCGTTGGCAAAGGTGGACAGCGCCGGTCCGTATTTGGCGATCGACGCCGCGTCTGTGGGCACCAGCCCCACGGCGTAGTAGTTATAGTTGTTGGATTCTGTGGCTTTCACCAGGTGGGTCTTGCTGCTGTTGTGGCTGTCGCCCCGGGTGGTGCCGTAGGTCTCAAATTTTCCGCACACGTCGCACCACAGGGTGTTCAGCACCGAGCTCTGGATCTGGTCGGCCAGAGTGCGGTACTTGGCGGCGTTCTGGGTGTCGCCCAACAGAGTGTAGAGCTGGGCGGCGGAGTCGGCGGCAGCCCAGACGTAGGCGTTTTCGCCGTGGGCCTTCAGGCCGCTGGCGGCCTGGAAGGAGATGGTGTCCGCGTCGTTGCCGGTCATATAGGCATTGGCGTAGGCGATCAGCTTCTGGCCGGAGATGTTGTTGCCGTAGTGGGCCAGCTGGCCCTCGGCGTCATGGCCGAAGTAGTAGGCAAAGTTTCTGGCCACCTCTGCGCCGCCGCCCACCACGTAGAAGGCCTCCCGCCCGGCCTGGGCGATATACTGGCCGTAGTGGTTGTTCCAGTTGTTCCGGTTGCCGGGGTTGTCCAAAAAGGCGGAGGACTGGGAGGAGTTGCCGGCGGACAGCAGCGCGCCGTAGATCAGATAGGGGCTGCGCAGCCACTTGGTGTCCTGCATGTGCATGGGCTGGGTGAGGATGATGGCGTTGTTGTAGCCCAGTACGCCCTCGATGGTGACGGGGTACTGATAGTCATAGCCCGGGATGTTGGCGTCCAGCGAGTTGAACCGCTCAGACCACCAGCGGTAGAGGATGGCCTTCTGCACAGCCAGCTTGGGTACCTCAATATAGGGGATATTCTGGGCCCAGTACAGGTTGTATTCTGCCTTTTGGGTGCGGATGGCGGTAAGGTTGTCCATGGCCGCAAAGCGGATATAGTCCTGGGTGGATTCGGGGATTTCCTTGGTGGTAAAGGCCATCACCACCTTAAAGGTGGCGCTGCCGTTTGCGGGCACAGTGATAGACCGGGTCAGATTGGTGCCGGAGCCGAAGCTGAACCCGTCGCCGGTGAGTCTGGGGGTCAGGGTGGTGAGATTGGAAGGGGAGGACCTGCTGCCGATCAGCTCATCCTGGGCCTGGCCGTTCACCGTCACCGAGGATTTGGACGTAGCAAAGCTTGAAGCGGCGTTCACCGTCAGCGTTTTTGCGCTGGAGCCGCTGTTCACCAGGGTCACCGCGGTCACTGCCACGTTCTGCTCCGAGATGAACTTGGTGACCTGGGCGGTCACCCCGGTGGAGCCGATGGTGTAGGTGGAGTACCAGTTGGAGGGCTGGTTCACCCGGTTGGCGGTCTGCTCAGAGGTGGAGAGATTGGAGCCGCTCTGGGCAAAGGTGATCTGGTACATATTGCCGGTCAGAGGCTGGTGGTAGGCGGTGTTGCCGCCAAAGCCGATGACCGACGGGGTAGAGGTGTACATGTACAGGGCACGGCCCCGGGTGAGGAAGGTGTTGGCGTCGTCATTGCCGTTGGACCCCGCCGCGCCGGAGCACACGCCCGTGCGGGAGAGAATGCGATCCACATAGAAGGAATCCCCGCCGGCAGCGAGATCCGCCTCGTAGATCTTCATCATGATGTCCTTTTCCGCAGTGGAGACGCCCAGACTGCTGAGATCGAACACGGAGGTCAGGGTATTGGTGTTGACAAAGGTGGGGTAGCCGATGTCCATGGCAGCCGGGTTGGCAGCCGAGGCGGTAAAGGTCAGCCCGCCCAGACAGGACAGGACCATCACCGCCGCCAGCAGCCACGCCGATGCCCGGCGCAAGAGGAAATGCCGCATAAGAACCATCCTTTCGCGTTGAATATTCTGGAAAGTAAAACGTTTACCACTGTACCGAGTATAGCAAAACGCGCAGAAAAATGCAAGACTTTTCCAATATTTTTGTATATTATTTCAGGAAATCATAAAACGGTCCGGCAGCCTGTCGCACATCAGGCTGCCGGACCGTTGTAACAGTGTTTTTTGGGTTACTCCAGGGGCTTCCCGTCGGGCCCGAACAGGGGCAGGGCCCCCAGCACCCGGATGTCCTCCCGCTTGGCGGCGTCGCCCTCGGCCAGAACGGCGATTTTGCCGGCCACAGAGCCGCCGGCCTGTCGCACCAGGGCCTCCATGGCGATGAGGGACCCGCCTGTGGAGATCACGTCGTCCACAATGAGGATCCGCTTGCCCCGGATCAAATCGGCGTCGTCCCGGCCCAGATACAGGGCCTGCTGGCCCTTGGTGGTGATGGACCGGTCCTCCACATGGATGGGGTCGGGCATATAGACCTTAGGCCCCTTCCGGGCGATAAAGTATTTGGCGGCGCCGGACTGCCGGGCCATCTCGTGGATCAGGGGGATGCTCTTGGCCTCGGCGGTAAAGAGGTAGTCGTAATCCTCTTTCGGTACCAGCTTCAGCAGCTCTCTGGCGCAGGCCACCGTAAGCTCCTGGTCGCCGAAGCAGATAAAGGCGGCGATGGTAAGATGCTCGTTCACCGGGCACAGGGGCAGCTCCCGGTGGAGCCCGGCGATTTCAATGGGATAAGTCATAGGAAAGTCCATCCTTTCGGCGGTTTGATGGCACAATTATAGCACATGATTTCCCAAAGGTAAAGAGGCAACCGCCGAGAAAAGCCCCGCCCGGGGTACTGGAAATACGTATGCATCACCCCGTAGGGGCGGATGCCCACATCCGCCCTAAACTCCCAGGCTCCCTTTTCCACCCTGCCACCTGCAAACGTACCCCCCTCCGTAGTGGCCGCTGACCCCAGCGGCCATAAAGCCCCCCATCCCACCGTGCTACCTGCAAACGTTTGCACCCCCCCCGTAGGGGGCGGCGTCCTCGACGCCCCGCGGGAGTC
>DFIE01000011.1:4673-5499 GCA_002372735.1 Clostridiales bacterium UBA3705 | reverse complement strand
GGGATCTTGGTCCAGAGCTCGATGATCCGGGCCAGATTGTCCATGCTCAGCCGGGGCTTGGGCTTGGACTCCAGGTCGGCAATCTGCTCGCCCAGCTGGCAGGCCTTGGAGCGCAGGGTGGCAATGCGGGCATAGTCCTCCTGGGTGGGCTCCTCGGTCTTTTCGGTGAGCATTTTCAGCTCCAGCTCCACGTCGGCAAGGTCCTTGGAGGCGTCGGCCAGTGCGTTGATCTGGGGGTTGCGGAGATTCTCGTCGGAGCAGGCCTCATCCAGCAGGTCTATGGCCTTGTCCGGCAGGAAGCGGTCGGTGATATAGCGCTCAGAGAGCACCACGGTCTGGCGGGCAATCTCCGGGGTGATCTCCACCCCGTGGTACTGCTCGTAATAGGGGGCAATGCCCCGCAGAATGGCCACAGACTGCTCAATGGTGGGCTCCAGCACGGTAACAGGCTGGAAGCGGCGCTCCAGGGCGGAGTCCTTTTCGATGTATTTGCGGTACTCCTTGAAGGTGGTGGCGCCGATGACCTGGACCTCGCCCCGGGACAGGGCCGGCTTGAGAATATTGGCGGCGTTCATGGAGCCCTCGGCATCCCCGGCGCCTACCAGGTTGTGCACCTCGTCGATCACCAGGATGATATTCCCGCAGGCCTTGATCTCGCCGATGAGATTTTTCATCCGGCTTTCAAACTGGCCGCGAAACTGGGTGCCCGCCACCATGGCGGTCATATCCAGCAGGAAGACCTCTTTGTCGCGGAGCTTGGAGGGCACCTCCCCCGCGGCAATCTTTTGGGCCAGACCCTCGGCAATGGCGGTTTTGCCCACGCCGG
>DFIE01000011.1:0-4615 GCA_002372735.1 Clostridiales bacterium UBA3705 | reverse complement strand
GGCTCGCCGATCAGGCAGGGGTTGTTCTTCTGCCGGCGGTTCAGAATCTGGATGACCCGCTCGGTCTCCTCCTCCCGGCCCACCACCCGGTCAAGGGCGCCCTCCCGGGCCCGCCGGGTGAGATCCAGGCAGTAGGTATCCAGGAACTTGTGGCGCTTTTTGGCCGGCTGGGGCGCGGCAGACTCCTTGGCCTTGGGGGCCTCGGTCCGGTTTGCCGGGGGCTCGGCATTGTTCCGGCTCAGGCCGCCGAAGAGCCGGTTCAGGAAGGGGAAGGTGGCGGTCTGGCCGTCCAGATCCTCGTCCTCCGGGGCGTCGGGATCGGTCTGGCCGCCCAGCATGGACATCATCTCCCCGGAGAGATTCTCCAGGTCCTCGTCGGAGATGCCCATCTGCTTGACCATATCGTCTACCTGCTTGATGCCCAGCTCCTTGGCGCACTTCAGGCACAGGCCCTCGTTGGTGGAATTGCCGTTTTCAATTTTCGTAATGAAGATGACTGCAACATTCTTCTTGCAGCGGGAACACAGGGTAGGTCTCATAGCACTGCTCCTTTCAGGGGAGATTCAAGGGATCAACAGGGTGGCGCTGCTGCTGCTGACACACAGGGCAGTGCCGTCCGGCCGCAGAAGAATCTGGGCCGTGGGATTGGGCTGCTCGGTTTTATCCAGCAGCACCAGCTTTTTGTTATAGGATTCCAGATAGTGGTCGGTAAGCACGCCCACGCAACCCCCGGATACCGAAAGAGAGCGGACACGCTCGCCCAGATACCGGCTGCCCAGCTCGCCGCCAGCGGCGTCCAGGGTGAGCAGCTCGTACTTGTCGCCGGCCTGGTTCTGATTTAATGCCAGGGTGACATAGCCTTGGTCGGAGTAGGCGTAATCCGCCAGGTAGCGGTTTTCCAGGGACACGGTGGCCAGGATCTCTCCGCTCATGTCCAGGAAGGTCACCGTGTTCTGCCCGATGGCGCACAGGCGGTTTGGGCTCAGAAATTTCAGATCGTAGAGAATCTGGTTGCCCAGCTCCACCCGGACGGCAGTGCTGTCCTGCCCGTCCAAATCCGTCAGGGCGTCGGTGGTGCGCAGAAGCGTCACGGTGGTGGTGAAGGTGGAGTCCTTCTCCCCAAGCCCCGCCACCGCCAGATAGGTGCCCCCGGGGGACACGGCACAGGCGTTGAGATAGCTGGTACGGGAGCTCAGCTTAAAGAAGGCGTCCTGGTTGCGATTGAGTACCGTGCACACAGACTTGAAGCCGCTTTCAGAGGTGATGTAGGTCATATAGCCGTCGCTGCTCAGGTCTACGTCCAGCAGCAGGCCGCTGACGGTCTGGTCCATCACCGTGCTGCCGCTTTTGGAGATGGCCGCGATATAGCTGCTGCCCGGGCTGTAGCAGACGCTGAGACTGTCACAGCACTGGATCACCGGACTGGGCAGCGAGCCCTGCACCACCGCCTTTTGCTGACCGTAGAGATCAAACAGCGTCAGGCCGCTCTCGCTGCCCACCAGCAGGCCGTCGGAGAAGGCGGCAAAGTCGTTGGTGTTGTTGGCGTCAAAGACAATGTGGCCATAGCCGTCCTTGCCGTTCAAGCCCAGGTAGGTGAAAAACCTGGCCACCCGGTCCAGCCGGATCGTCTGGGGGAAGAGGGCCGAGGCCGCAGCCACCAGCACCGCCAGCAGCACCAACACCAGGGTCCACACCCGCCAGGGCTTGCGGAAGAAGCCCTTCTTTGGAGACTTGGCCGTCTGGGAGGACTGAGGCGCTTCCTCAGCAGGGAGATTGGTTTCATTCTGAGACATGGAAAACTTCCTTTCCGTCGTCATACCACAGCTGGGTCATGTACAGCCCGCCGGGAGGGGCTGTGGGGCCCGCGGCGGTGCGGTTTTTATCCGCCAGGATCCGGGTGACCGCCTCCGGCGGGAATTTGCCCTCGGCCGCGTAGACCACCGTGCCCACCATGGCCCGGGCCATATTGTACAGAAAGCCGTTGGCGCACACCCTGCACTCCAGCAGGTTCCCCCGCCGGGTGACCGTGTAATGGTACACCGTGCGCACGGTGGATTTTACCTCGGTGCCCACGGAGCGCACCGCTGCAAAATCGTGGGTACCCACAAAGCAGTCCGCCGCCCGCTGCATCACGGTCTCATCCAGATGCTTGGGATAAAACCAGGCGCGGTTTACATAAAACGGGTCCCGGATCCGGGAGTTGTAGATGAGATAGGTATACTCCTTGCGCACGCAGGAGCCGATGGCGTTGAAGTCCGGGTGGACCTCAAAGGCCCGGGTAACCACAATGTCCTCGGGCAGGTGGGTGTTGAGGGCATAGGGCAGCCGGTCCACCGGGATGGAGGACTGGGTGCGGAAGTTGGCCACGTACACCCGGGCGTGGACCCCGGCGTCGGTGCGGCCGCAGCCGGTCATATGCACCGGGTGGCCCACCACCATGGCGGCGGCCCGCTCCAGGGTCTCTGCCACGGAGACGGCGTTTTTCTGCACCTGCCAGCCGTGGTAGGCCGAGCCCTCGTATTTTAAAATCAAGGCGATATTCTTCATGCTGCCTCCCCGGCCCTACAGGCCGAACTGCCGCAGCACCAGCACCCCCGCCACCAGGACCGCCCCCAGGGCAAAGGCCGCCAGATCAATGGCGCCGTAGCGCAGCACCTTCAGCCGGGTGCGGCCCTCGCCGCCGTGGTAGCAGCGGCACTCCATGGCCGTGGCCAGCTCGTCGGCCCGGCGGAAGGCGCTGACAAACAGGGGCACCAGGATGGGCACCAGGGCCTTGGCCCGCTGGAGCAGGCTGCCGGTTTCAAAGTCGGCGCCCCGGGCCTTCTGGGCGGAGATGATCTTGTCGGTCTCTTCAATCAGGGTGGGGATGAAGCGAAGGGCAATGCACATCATCATGGACAGCTCATGGACAGGAACCTTCAGCTTCTTCAGGGGGCTGAGCAGGCTCTCCATGGCGTCGGTCAGGGCGATGGGAGAGGTGGTGTAGGTGAGCAAAAAGGTGCCGCACACCAGCATCATGATGCGCAGGACCATGAAAAAGGCGATTTTCAGGCCGCCGGTGTAAATATGGATAAACCGCCACTCCACCAGCAGCCGGCCGGTGCGGGTATAGAAAATATTCAGCACCGCGGTGAACACGATGAAGATCAGCATGGGCTTGAGCCCTCGGGTCATGGCCTTGAGGGGGATTTTGCCCAGGGCGGTCACCGCCACCAAAAACGCCAGCACCAGGGCGTAGGAGAAATAGCTCTTGGCCAGAAACAGGGCCACAATATAGGCCACCAGCAGCACCAGCTTGGTTCTGGGGTCCAGGCGGTGGACCACGGTGTTGCCCGGGAAGAACTGGCCCAGGGTGATATCCTTCAGCATCGGGCCGCCTCCCCTCTCAGCGCCTGCAGGGCCCGGACCGCCTGGCCCAGGGTGTAGACGTTTTCAGGCAGGGGCAGGCCTGCGGCCCGCAGCCGCAGAAACACCGCCGACACCTGGGGCACCGCCAGACCCATGCGCTGGATCTGCTCGGCGTGGGAGAATACCTCTCCGGGGGTGCCGTCCATGGCAATATGCCCCCCTTCCATGACCACCAGGCGGGTGCACAGCTCGGCCACCTCCTCCATGGAGTGGCTGACCATAATCACCGCCGCGCCCTGCTGGCGCTGGTAGTCCCGGATGTTGGCAAGGATGCCCTCACGGCCCTTGGCGTCCAGGCCGGCAGTGGGCTCATCCAAAATCAGCACCTCGGGCTCCATGGCAATGACGCCGGCAATGGCCACCCGGCGCTTTTGGCCGCCGGAGAGGTCAAAGGGAGACTTTTCCAGCAGGTCCTCCCCCAGGCCCACAAAGCCCGCCGCCCGGCGGACCCGCTGGTCCACCTCGTCAGGGCGCAGGCCCATATTCTTGGGGCCAAAGGCGATGTCCTTGTAGCAGGTCTCCTCAAAGAGCTGATACTCCGGGTATTGGAACACCAGCCCCACCCGGCTGCGGATGAAATGGGTGAATTTCTTATCCTTCCAGATGTTCTCTCCCTTGAACAGCACCTGGCCGGAGGTGGGCTTGAGCAGCCCGTTGAGATGCTGGATCAGGGTAGACTTGCCCGAGCCGGTGTGACCGATCACGCCGATCAGCTCCCCGGCCTGGGCAGAAAAATTCAGTTGTGCGATGGCCGTATGCTCAAAGGGCGTTCCGGCACTGTATACATGGGTCAGGTCACGGGCCTGAATCAGTGGGACCATTGGGGATGCCTCCGGGTGTGAAAACTTTGTTACGCCTGGGGCTGCACGCCCAGCGCGGCCAGGATGGCGTCGGCGCACTCCCCGACGCTCAGGGCGTCCTGGGGCAGGTGCCAGCCCGCCTGGTTCAGTGTATGCAGCAGTTGGGTGGTTTGGGGCACATCCAGCCCGGCGCCGGAGAGCAGCTCCGGCTGGGAAAAGACCTGGCGGGGGCTGCCGTCGGCCAGAATGCCGCCCCGGTGCATCACAATCACCCGGTCGGCGCCGATGGCCTCGTCCATGTGGTGGGTAATCAGCACCACGGTGATGCCCTGCTCCCGGTTGAGCCGGGTGATGGTCTGGATGACCTCTTCCCTGCCCCGGGGATCCAGCATGGCGGTGGGCTCGTC
>DFIE01000158.1:5260-8765 GCA_002372735.1 Clostridiales bacterium UBA3705 | reverse complement strand
TGTCCATCCAGCCCTACATCAACGCATCCATCATCATCCAGCTGCTGACCATCGCCATCCCCGCCCTGGAGAGACTCTCCAAGGAGGGCGGCGAGGAGGGCCGCAAGAAGATCGAGCAGATCACCCGGTACACCACCGTGGCCCTGGGCCTGCTCATGGGCTTCGCCTACTGGATGATGCTGCAGAACTACAACACCCAGTGGAACGGCCAGCTCCTGCTGGACACCGGCAGCAAGTGGCTGCCTGCCATCACCGTGATCCTGTCCTTCACCGCGGGCTCCGCCCTGGTGATGTGGCTGGGTGAGCAGATCACCGAGTTCGGCATCGGCAACGGCATCTCCATGATCCTGTTTGCCAACATCGTCTCCCGTCTGCCCTCCATGGTGAGCACCATGGCCACCAACCTGATCAACAACTTCGGCTCCTACTGGTATGTGGCTCTGGTATCCATCGTGGGTATGCTGGTGCTCATCGCCTTCATCGTGTTCATCACCAAGGCCGAGCGCCGGATCCCCATCTCCTATGCAAAGAGAGTCGTGGGCCGCAAGGTCTACGGCGGCCAGAACACCTTCCTGCCCATCAAGGTCAACATGAGCGGCGTTCTGCCCATCATCTTTGCCCAGTCCGTAGCGTCCCTGCCGGCCACCATCGCGGCCTTCGCAGGCAAGGCGACCCAGACCAACCCCTGGTACAAATACGCCTGGTCCAACACCTCTGTGGTGTACCTGGTGGCGTACCTGATCCTGATCATCGCCTTCAGCTACTTCTATTCCACCATTCAGTACAATCCTGTTGAGATCTCCAACAATCTGCGGAAGAACGGCGGCTTCATTCCCGGCTATCGTCCGGGCCGTCCCACCTCCGACTTCATTATGCGGGTCATCAACAAGATCACCCTCTTCGGTGCCATCTATCTGGGCATCGTGGCCATTCTGCCGATTCTCACCGGCATGATCAGCTCCGACTTCTCCGCACTGGCCATCGGCGGTACCTCCGTCATCATCGTGGTCGGCGTTGCGCTTGAGACGGTGCAGGCCATCGAGGCGCAGATGCTGATGCGGCACTACAAGGGCTTCCTGGAGTAAGGAGGCACAGCGCATGAAGCTGATCCTTTTGGGAGCTCCGGGTGCCGGCAAGGGAACCCAGGCGGAGACCATCTCCAAGGAGCTGGGCATCCCCACCATTTCCACCGGCAATATTCTGCGGGAGGCCATTAAAAACGGCACCCCCACCGGCCTGAAGGCCAAAAGCTTTATGGACAACGGTCAGCTCGTTCCCGACGATGTCATCATCGGCATCGTCGAGGAGCGGGTGGCCCGCGATGACTGCAAAAACGGCTACATCCTGGACGGCGTGCCCCGCACCCTGGCCCAGGCCGAGGCCCTGGAGCGGTTTGGCGTGGCCATTGACCGTGTGGTGTCCATCGAAATTGACGACGCTGTGATTGAGGCCCGGATGACCGGCCGGCGCGTGTGTGCCGGCTGCGGCGCCAGCTATCACGTCACGGCAAATCCGCCCAAAACCGACGGTGTCTGCAACGAATGCGGCGGCGAGCTGGTCATCCGCAAGGACGACAAGCCCGAAACCGTACGGGCCAGACTGAGAGTCTACCACGAGACGACAGAGCAGCTCAAGGACTTCTACAAGGGTCTTGGCAAGCTCGCGCTTGTTCAGGGAAATCAGCCCATCGATGCTGTCCACCGTGATATTCTGGCGGCTTTGGGAGTCAGCGTATGATCTCGATTAAAACCGAACGCGAACTGGAAGTGATGCGTCGGGCCTGTAAAATTACCGCGGCAGCCCGTGCCTTGGCAGGGGAAATGGTAAGGCCCGGCATCACCACCGGCGCGATCGATAAAGCCGTGCACGACTTTATCGTATCCCAGGGTGCAACACCCTCCTTCCTGAATTACCAGGGCTACCCCGCCAGCGCCTGCATCTCGGTGAATGAAGTGGTGATCCACGGCATTCCCGGCAGCCGGGTGCTGAAAGAGGGAGACATTGTCTCCGTGGACGTGGGAGCCTATTACAAGGGATTTCATGGGGACTGCGCTGCTACCTTTGCCTGCGGGCAGATCTCGCCCGAGGCACAAAAGCTGATTGATGTCACGAAACAGAGTTTTTTCGAGGGCATTAAATTCGCACGTCAGGGCAAACGAGTCTCTGACATCTCCCATGCGGTACAAACGTATGTGGAGGCCAACGGCTTCTCCGTTGTGCGCGCCTTCGTGGGTCACGGCGTTGGCGAGCACCTGCACGAAGAACCGTCCGTACCCAACTATGGGGCACCGGGCAAGGGCCCCAGGCTCGTGAAGAACATGACCATCGCAGTAGAGCCCATGGTAAACACGGGCACCTACGATGTGCGTGTGCTGCGGGACGGCTGGACCACGGTCACTGCCGATGGCAAGCTGGCCGCCCACTATGAAAACACGATCCTCATTACCGACGGCGAGCCGGAAATCCTCACCGTCACCGAGGGACTTTAACCTATGGAAGAAATATCCAAATCGGACATTGTCCTATCGATTGCCGGGCGGGATCAGGGCAAACTGTTCTATGTGATCGGAACAGAAGGCGTGTACGTCCTGATCGCAAACGGCAAAGACAGAAAGCTGGAACATCCCAAGCGCAAAAAGCTGAAGCATGTTCGCAGAGTCACTCGGTTGGAGACCAGAGTCGCGGCGAAGCTCGCCGCCGGCGAAAAGGTTCTCAACAGCGAATTACGTAGGGATCTGGCGGACTACCGCCAGAATCACCAGTGTCAAAACCAAGGAGGTTAAAAAATCTTGGCAAAAGACGATGTAATCGAACTGGAGGGCATCGTAACCGATGCATTGCCGAATGCGCAGTTCTCCGTGGACATCGGCGGGGGGCACACCATTCTGGCACACATTTCCGGCAAGCTCAGAATGAACTATATCAAGATCTTGCCCGGCGACAAGGTGACAGTCCAGATGTCACCGTATGACCTGACGTTGGGTCGTATCACATGGAGAAGTAAATAGACACAAGCTGTCCAAAATGGAGGTTACACATTATGAAGGTAAGACCGTCCGTGAAACCCATGTGCGAGAAATGTAAAGTCATTAAACGCCATGGCCGCGTAATGGTTATTTGCGAAAATCCCAAGCACAAGCAGAGACAAGGCTAATAGGAGGTGCTGAGTAGACAATGGCACGTATTGCTGGTATTGACCTGCCCCGTGAGAAGAGAATCGAAATCGGTTTGACTTATATCTACGGCATCGGCAGAAAAAGCGCGAACGACATTCTGAAGGCTGCAAACATCAACCCCGACACCCGGGTGAAGGACCTGACTGAGGCCGAGGAAGCCGCTCTGCGTGACGTAATCGACAAGAACTACACCATCGAGGGTGATCTCCGCCGTGAGACCGCCATGAACATCAAGCGGCTGACCGAGATCGGCTGCTACCGTGGCATCCGCCACAGAAGAGGTCTGCCTGTCCGCGGTCAGAGAACCAAGACCAACGCCAGAACCCGCA
>DFIE01000158.1:0-5184 GCA_002372735.1 Clostridiales bacterium UBA3705 | reverse complement strand
CCATCGCCAACAAGAAGAAGTAAGGAGGGGAAACAGATATGGCAAAGGCTAACGCGAAGAAAGTGATCAAGCGCCGTCGCGAGCGCAAGAACATCGAGAAGGGTGCCGCTCATATCCGGTCCTCTTTCAACAACACCATGGTCACCATTACCGATCTGAACGGTAATGCACTGTCCTGGGCCTCCTCCGGCGGCCTCGGCTTCCGTGGCAGCAGAAAGTCCACTCCGTACGCCGCTCAGATGTGCGCGGAGACCGCGGCCAAGGCTGCCATTGAGAACTGCGGCCTGAAGACCGTGCAGGTCTACGTCAAGGGTCCCGGCCAGGGCCGTGAGGCTGCCATCCGCGCCCTCCAGTCCGCCGGCCTGGAAGTCGTCTCCATCAAGGACGTCACCCCCATTCCTCACAATGGCTGCCGTCCTCCCAAGAGACGTCGTGTCTGATCAGAAGGAGGAAATAAAACATGGCAAAGAATATGCAACCTGTTCTCAAGCGCTGCCGTACTCTGGGCGTATCTCCCGCGGTCATGGGCTATGCCAAGACCTCCAAGAAGAACCCCGGCGGCCAGAGAAGAGCGAAGAAATCTGAATATGCAATGCAGCTGACCGAGAAGCAGAAGGTCAAGTTCGTATATGGCATTCTCGAAAAGCAGTTCCGTGCTTACTACGAGAAGGCCGCCCGTGCAGAAGGCAACACCGGCGAGGTTCTGCTGAGCCTCATCGAGCGCCGTCTGGACAACGTAGTATATCGTCTGGGCTTCGCCAACACCCGCCGCCAGGCCCGTCAGCTGGTGAACCACGGCCATTTCACCGTGAACGGCAAGCGGGTCAACATCCCCTCCTACATGGTACGGACCGGGGACGTGGTGGCTGTGTGCGAGAAGAGCGCGCAGAACGCCTTCTACAAGAAGCTGAAGGAAGACGACGCCTTTGTAGCGGCGCCCAAGTGGCTGGATCGGGACAAGAACACCCTTCAGGGCAAGGTTCTCGCTCTGCCTGCCAGAGACGATATCGACTTCGAGATCGCAGAACACCTCATCGTCGAGTTGTACTCCAAGTAAGGCATTGCCCTCAATTATTGGTAAGCTGAAAAAACTGACCGAAACGCGATTCATCGCAAATTTTAATAGGAGGGTAACAGTTTAATGGTAGAGATTGAAAAGCCGCGTATTGAGTGTATCGACTCTCCTGAGGATGGCTCCTATGGCAAATACATTGTTGAGCCGTTGGAAAGAGGCTACGGCATCACCCTGGGCAACAGCCTGAGACGGATTCTTCTGTCCAGCCTGCCCGGCTGTGCCGCCACCTCCATCAAGATCGCCGGTGTCAACCACGAGTTTTCCACCATTCCCGGCGTGAAGGAAGATGTCACAGAGATTGTTCTGAACATCAAAAGACTGCTTGCCAAGCTGCACTGCGATGAGCCCAAGACCGTATACATTGACGCCACCGGCGAGTGCGAAATCACTGCCGGCGACATCAAGAAGGACGCCGATGTGGAGATCATCAATCCCGAGCTCCACATCTGCACCCTGGGCCCGGATGCCAGCTTGAACATGGAAATCAACCTGAGCCATGGCCGGGGTTATGTCCGTGCGGATCAGAACAAGACCCCGGGCATGCCCATCGGCGTGATTCCTGTGGATTCCCTGTACTCTCCGGTGAGCAAGTGCAACTACACCGTGGAGAACACCCGTGTCGGCAACATGACCGACTACGACAAGCTCACCCTGGAGGTCTGGACCAACCAGATCATCTCCGCCAGAGACGCAGTGTCTCTGGGCGCGAAGATCCTGACCGACCATCTGGCTCTGTTCACTGATCTGAGCGAGGCGGTGGCCAGCAAGTCCACCGTGGTGGAGCATGTGGGCGACACCCACAACAAGATGCTGGAGCTCACCATTGAAGAGCTCGACCTGTCCGTGCGGAGCTTCAACTGCCTGAAGCGCGCCAACATCAACACCGTGGCCGACCTGATCGCCAAGACCGAGGAGGACATGATGAAGGTGCGCAACATGGGCCGGAAGTCCCTGGAGGAGGTCCAGAACAAGCTGGCCATGATGGATCTGTCCCTGGCCACCGAAGAATCCAGCAACAACAACTAATTTGAGATAACCTTTCAAAGAAGGAGGCAATCTGAATGTTCGGAACTCGCAAGCTCGGCAAGACCAGCGCCCAGAGAAAGGCCATGCTTCGTCAGCTGACCACTGACCTGCTGGAGCACGGCAAGCTGGAAACCACCTTCACCCGTGCGAAGGAACTCCAGCCCGTGGCCGAGAAGATGATCACCCTGGGTAAGAAGGGCGGCCTTGCCAACTATCGCAGAGCCCTGTCCTTTATCACCAAGGAAGATGTTGCACACAAGCTGTTCAAGGAGATCGCACCCGGCTACGCCGAGCGCAACGGTGGCTACACCAGAGTCACCCGCACCGGTCCCCGCCGCGGCGACGCCGCTGAGATGGCTGTCATCGAGCTCATCTGATACAAAAAACAACCAGGCTGACCGCCTTGCCCCAAGGGGCAGGGAAGTCAGCCTGGTTTTTTGCGTCGTATGAGGGGGTTATTTAGCCTCTGCCCGGCCGCCGCCGTAGAGCACCGAGCCGAACAGGGCGGTCAGGGGCACTGCCAGAATCACGCCGATGGAGCTGGACAGGGAGGAGATCACCTCCACCGCGAAGAAGGAGGAGGTGAGCAGCTGCCGGGCCGTGAGATCCAGGGACCAGAGATAGATCAGCATAATCAGGCTGCTGCCCACAAAGGCCAGGATCAGGGTGTTGGTCATGGTGCCCACCATGTCCTTGCCGATGTTCATGGCCGAGCGCCACAGCCGGCCCCGGCCCAGGCCGGGGTTCACGGATTTCAGCTCCTGGATGGCGGAGGACAGGCTCATGGCCACGTCCATCACCGCGCCCAGGGAGGAGATGATGATCCCCGCGGTGAGCAGGCCGTGGATGTGCAGGGGAATGCCCTGGAGCTGGATGTTCTTAAACTCGTCCAGCAGGGAATCGGTGGAGTACATGGAGTAGCTGGTGATCCGGCACAGGCGCTGGGCCAGCTCCCCGAACAGGGCGGCCAGGCCCATGCCGGCCACGGTGCCCAGTATGGCGCACAGGGTTTTGCGGCGCACCCCGCCCAGAATCACAAAGCTGACCACCGACACAAACACGCACAGGCCGAAGGCCAGCACCAGGGGGTCCGCCCCCTTCATCAGCAGCGGGCAGAGGATCCAGATCAGGCACACCACCGTGAGCACCAGGCCCAGCAGGGACTTCAGCCCGGTTTTGCCGCCTACCAGCACGGTCACCGCAAAGAAGGCCAGCAGCAGCCCCAGGATGGGCAGGGTGCGGTCATACTCGTAAAAGTAGACCTTGTCCAGGGCGCCGGTGTCCTGGTCGGTGTACTGGTAGACGGTGATTCTGTCCCCGTCCTTCAGCCGCAGGCCGTTGAAGGTGGAGATGTAGTTCTTCATGCTCACGGTCTGGCCGGCAAAGGCGCCGGTGGTGAGCCGCAGCAGCACCTCCTGGGTGCCGGTCTCAATGGGGTCCACGGCGTTCTGGTCGGTGCCCACCTGCTGGGCGGAGACGTTGACCACCATCGCCTGCTCATAGCTCACCCTGGCCAGGGCGGTGGACTGGGCCTGATGGGTCCGGCCCTGGTTGGCCAGCACCAGGGCCGTGACAAACACCAGCACCGACACGGCCAGCACGGCCAGGGTCAGCCAGTGGCGCCGGCCCCAGCTTGGGGTCCGGCCGGCCTTCATCCCGCCACCTCCTGCCAGAAGCGCATCATCATGGTGGCCACCTGGACCCGGGTGGCGTTGTCCCGGGGCAGCAGGGACAGCTGAGCTCCGCTGCCGGAGCCCCGGACGATCCCTGCGCTGTTGGCCCACAGCATGGCCTGCCGGGCGTAGGCGGAGACCTGGTCTGCGTCAGCAAAGCCCTCCAGATCGCCGCTTGTCTGGGTGTCCACCCCCTTGGCGGCGGCGTAACGGCAGAGCACCGTGGCAATCTGCTCCCGGGTGACGTTGTCGTCCGGGGCAAAGCGGCCGCCGCCCACGCCGTTGACCACGCCGCTGTCCGCGGCCCAGGCCACGGCGTCGGTGTAGTATCTGCCCATGGGCACGTCGGCAAAGGGGGCTTTCGCCGCGGTGTAGGCGGCCCCGTCCAGCCGGTAGAGGACTGTGACCAGCATCCCCCGGGTCATCAGTCCCTCGGGGCCGAAGTCGTACTCGCTCATGCCGTTGAACAGCTGGTGCTCCAGGCAGAAGTCGATGCCCTGGTGGCCCCAGTGGCTCTCGGGCAGCATGTCAAAGAATTTCAGGCTGGGGCAGCAGGTGCCGGGGTCCCAGCCCAGGGTCTTGGTGATGTAGTCATAGGTCTTGTTCCGCCGGGCACGGTAGAGCTTGGTCACCCCCAGCACGCCGTTGTGGAGCTCCGCCAGGGAGTCGATGGAATCCTTGCCCAGCTTGGCCTTGATGGGGTTGAGCAGATACCGGTCCGCCCCGTAAACGCCGTACTGGTTGGCAAAGTCGCAGTAGTAGAGCATAGCGGCGTTGGAGTGGATGTTGCGCTGGTTGCCCCGCATGACGTAGTAGCTGATGTCCTCATAGCCCTGGGCGTCCTGGGCGGCGCGGCCCTCCTGGGTGCCCAGCAGCTGGGCCACCAGCTTGGCCTCGGCCTCGGTGAGAATCCGGGTGCCCCAGGGGTCGTCGCTGCTCTTTTCCACCACCAGGCCGGTGATCTCGTCGTAGAGCTTCTGGCCCAGGATCTCCAGGGCCTGGTCGGGGTTGGCCTCTACAATTCGCTGCAGCAGGGTCAGGCCCCGGGTGCCGTGCCACTGGAGCACCCCGATGCTGGAGGCGCCGTTGTCGGTACGGTAGATCAGCACGTATTTGTCGTAATCGCCCTTGAAGTAGTTGTACAGGCCCCAGACCACCGCGTCGGTGTCGATCTCCTCGGCGCTGACCACACAGGTGGGCAGCAGGGCGGCCAGCAGGCAGCAGGCCAGCAGCAGGGCCAGGATTCTGGTCTTCATAACCGGTCCCTCCTTGGTTACAATTTGTATCTTTTTTCATTCTACCACAGAATCCCCGGCATTGCAAACTATTTTTCGCCGGGGTTCTGATACTAAGATTCCATAATGGAGCTTGTGAAAAGGATAAGACTTTCAACAGATGCATCGAACGGAA